>CAZVLI010001089.1:0-1507 GCA_964627965.1 uncultured Rhodospirillales bacterium | reverse complement strand
CTCGATGCGCTCCGCCGCGAAGCGCAGCGCCTCGATCAGGGCCGGCTCGACCTGCTCCACGGCGGCGGCGATCTCCGCGGCCGGCACGCGCAGCCGGCGGGCGCTCAAGGCATGGCGGTCGAAGGTTTGGGTGAACTGGATGACGGCGGCGTTGCCGTCGTCGCGCACCGACTGGATGATGCCGGCGACGACGGTATCGACGTCGACTGCGCTCTCACGCTTCTCGCCCAGGAGACGGAGGAAGCGGGCGTCGAAGCCGCCGCGACGGTTATCAAGCCGCCTGGCCATCCAGCGCCTCCCGAAACCGCTCGACCCAGCCGTTGATCTCCGCCGGTCGGGTCTTGGCGGCGGCGCGGTTGACGATCAGCCGCGCCGAGACGTCGAGGATGCGCTCGATCTCGACCAGGCCGTTGGCCTTAAGCGTCGCGCCGGAACTGACCAGGTCGACGATGCGCCGGCACAGGCCGAGGCCGGGCGCCAGTTCCATCGCGCCGTTCAGCTTGATGCACTCGGCCACGACGCCGCGTTCGGCGAAGTGTCGCCGGGTGATCGACGGGTACTTGGTGGCGATGCGGATGTGGCTCCACTGCGTCGGGTCGTCGGCCTTGGAGAGCGCTTCCGGCTCGGCGACGGCGAGGTGGCAGCGCGCCAGGCCGGTGTCGATCGGCGCGTAGATCTCCGGGTAGTCGAACTCCTGCAGCACGTCGTTGCCGCAGATGCCGACCTGGGCGGCGCCGAAGGCGACGAAGGTGGCGACGTCGAAGCTGCGCACGCGGATGATCGATACCTGGGGCAGGTTGGTCTCGAACCGGAGTTGGCGGGCGTCGGGATCGTCGAAGGCGGGCTCCGGCCGGATGCCGATGGCATCGAGCAACGGGCGCACGTCGTCGAGGATGCGGCCCTTGGGCAGTGCCACCACCAGGCCGTCAGCGGCCGGTCGGCGCGGATCAAGTCTAGGAATCGATGTCATGGTCGGGTCGTCGTTCAGTGCGCCACGGATCGCCCAGGTCATTGAGCTGGCAATCGACGCATTCGGCGTCGAGGTCGATGGTGCCGCCGCCGCCGAATTGTAGATGGATGGTGGTGCCGTCGTCGCGAATCTCGGCGGTCACCGCCAGCAGCGGCAGCAGGCCTCGCTTGTCGGTCTGGTCGATGCCGCGCGTGCGCACGCGGTTCACGAAGTCGAAGTGCAATGCAGCACGCACCCGTTCGCCGCCGCGCGTCTTCTCGCCCGAGCTTTCCCAGCGAAAGCGGTGCGCCAGCATGGCGAAACGGCGCCGGCGCGGCTCGAAGCTGATCTCGCCGATGCTGGTCAGCGCGTCCTGCAGACAGGCGGAGACGACCTTCAGGTCGTCCTCGTCCTGCGCCAGCAGTCGTAGCGGTCGGGCGTCAGCCATCGCGTTCCACGCCTAGCCGTTCAGCCGCTCGATATCGGCGCCGCAGGCGGAGAGCTTCTCTTCCAGGCGCTCGTAACCGCGGTCGAGATGGTAGACGCGGCTGATCGTGG
>CAZVLI010001088.1:0-1512 GCA_964627965.1 uncultured Rhodospirillales bacterium | reverse complement strand
CGGTTCGCCCCCGCCCTCGCGTGTCACCAGCGCCGCCGCGACGCCGCCGGCGTCCGGACATACGGCCAGCAACGCGCCGTCGCGCAATCGTGGTTTGAGAAAGCTGAACACGGAGTCTATATCGCCCCGTTTGTAAGAAAATTTACCCCGATCCGCAGTAAAATCGCGGCCATGTCCCGCCCCGAGGTAAGGAGAAGCTAGTTAACGCCCTGAATAATATAGAAAAAAATGTAATTTCAGCGGCCGACAACGCTGTCCTTGTCGGCGCAGCGGGCCCGGGCCGGCAAAACGGCGGCCGCGCGCCGCGTTCAGGCGTCGCTGAAGGCGAATTCGGAGGTCGCTTCCCGGGACAGCAGGCCGAACAGGGCGCCCGCCGCGGTCTCGCCGCCGCTGAGGATGGCGTCGACGGCCTGGCAGATCGGCATATCGATGCCGTACTCCCGCGCCAGGTCCGCAACGATGGTCGCGGTGCGCATGCCCTCGACCACGCCCCCGACCGCTTCCCGGGCGGCTTCCGGTGATGCGCCGGCCGCCAGCTGCAGGCCCAGGCGCCGGTTGCGCGACTGGTCGTCGGTACAGCTGAGCACCAGGTCGCCCATGCCGGACAGGCCCATGAACGTGACCGGGGTCGCGCCGAAGTGCTCGCCGAAGCGTGAAATCTCCGCCAATGCCCGGGTCACCAGCGCGGCGCGGCTGTTGGCGCCCAGCTGCAAGCCGTCGCTGATCCCTGCCGCGATGGCATAGACGTTTTTCAGCGCCCCGCCGATCTCGACGCCGGCCACGTCGTCGGACCGGTACACCCGGAAGGCGCCGCCGTGCAGCAGTGCCACCAGGTCATCGCCCAGGCGCGGCGAGGCGGTGGCCACGGTGGTGGCCGCCGGCATGCCGGCGGCAATCTCGGCGGCGAAGTTGGGCCCGGAAAGCACCGCGTAATCGACGTCGCGGTTGGCCTCGTCGGCGACGACCTGGTCCGGCAGCATGCGCGTGCTGCCCTCGAAGCCCTTGCAGGCGGTGGCGTAGCGCAGCCCCTCGGTACAGGCCTCGAGCTGCCGCACCGTCGCGCGCAGCGCGACGCTGGGCACCACGATCAGCACAAGGTCGACCCCGGCGGCCGCGGCCTCGAGATCGTCCATGGGTTTCAGGCTGGCCGGAAGGGCGATGCCCGGCAGGTAGCGCGCGTTCTCCCGCGCTTCGGCCATGGCGCTCAGTTGCCCGGCGTTGCGCCCCCACAGCCGGACTTCCCGGCCGCTGCGGGAGGCCACCATCGCCAGCGTCGTACCCCAGGATCCCGGGCCTGCAACGAGGACGGGAGTCAGGGCGCTGGACACCGGCGCGCTGCTCAGTGTTCCGTCGCCGGCGGCGCCGCCTGTTCGCGGCGCTGCAGTTCCTGGAGGACCAGAGCTGCCCGACGGTCACGAGCGTGCCGGGTGGCGCATCGAAACCGTTCGGCGGTGAGCTTGATCAGCCTGAGTACCGGCCCGGTCCGCCACACCGCGAGCTGCTGGACTCGTA
>CAZVLI010001087.1:0-1515 GCA_964627965.1 uncultured Rhodospirillales bacterium | reverse complement strand
GCTGCCCGGTCGGCCCGGCGACCTCTCCGAGGCCGGCCAATCCTGCCAACCCGCCGCCGATCAGCAGCGTCACCCACACCAGCCGCTTGTCTCGAAACCCGGCGTACACGGCGGCGGCCGGCGCCAACCCGGCAACGGTGATCTGGAACCCGAGGAACGCGCGGCTGACCAGCAGCCATCCGACCACCACCACCACGCCCGCGAGCAGCACGCCGGCGTGCAGCCGCGTGCCTTCCCACAGCACCGGCAGCATGGCGCTGTCCGCGAACATCGCCGATTCCGGGAAGTTGAACCCAGCCGGGTCGCGAAACGGCCCATGCACGAGGTAGCTGAGGATCAGCACCGCCACGTAGGACAGCATCAGGCTGGTCAGGATCTCGTTGGCATTGAAGCGCGTGCGCAGGAAGGCCGGGATCGATGCCCACGCCATGCCGCCGCCTATGCCCGCCAGCACCATCACCGGCAGCACCCACCAGCCTGCCTCCGGCAAGGCCAGCGCCACGCCGCCGCCGCAGATCGCGCCGATGGTGAGCTGCCCCTCCGCGCCGATGTTCCAGACATTGGCGCGAAAGCCGATCGACAACCCGACGGCGCAGATGATCAGCGGCGCCCCCTTAACCGCCAGCTCGCCGACGCCGTAGGCCGTCGTCAGCGGCTGGATGAAAAAGCCATGAAGGGAGGCCAGCGGATCGAAACCCAGCCCAGCGAACAGGATCGAACCGGCGACCAGCGTCGCCAGCACCGCCGCCGGCGGCGTCCCCCAGGCCATCGCCCGCGACGGCGCGCCGCGCGGTTCCAGCCTAAGCCGCATCGCGCCCGCCCATCCGCAGCCCGATGGCCTCCACAGAGAGTTCGGCCACGGGCTCGGCCGGCGACAGCCGCCCGGCACCGATCACGGCGATGCGGTCGGCGATCGCCATCAACTCGTCGAGGTCCTGCGAGATCACCAGCACCGCCGCACCATCGGCCGCCAGTTGCAGCAACGCCTCCTGCACCGCCGTCGCCGCCACCGCGTCGATGCCCCAGGTTGGCTGCACACAGACCAGCACGCGCGGCTTCTGCAGCAGTTCGCGCCCGATGATGAAACGTTGCAGGTTGCCGCCCGAGAGACTGCGCGCCGAGGCGGCCGTCCCGCCGGCCCTGACTCCGAACCGCTCGATCACCGCCTGGGCGAACCGCCGCGTCGAGGCGCCGTCGATCCAGCCACGCCGCACCAGCGGCTGCGTCGCATAGCCGGAGAGGAGCGCATTGCCACTCAGCGGCAGATCCGGCACCGCGCCACGCCCGAGCCGTTCCTCAGGCACGAAGGCGAGGCCGAGCCTGCGCCGCGCAGCCGGTCCGGATCGGCCGACCTCGCGACCCTCCAGGATCACGTCGCCGGCACCGGGCGCCAGCCGCTCGCCGGACAACACCGCCGCCAGTTCCGCCTGCCCATTGCCCGCAACGCCGGCGATGCCGACCACCTCGCCGCCATGCACGGCGAGGTTGACGTGCTGCAGCGAGGTGCCGAACGGG
>CAZVLI010001086.1:0-1519 GCA_964627965.1 uncultured Rhodospirillales bacterium | reverse complement strand
CGGGTGTTCCTGCTGTTTCCCGATCCCTGGCCGAAGACCCGTCACCACAAGCGCCGCTTCGTGACGCCGGAGAACCTCGCCCAGATCGCCCGGGTGCTGAAGGATGGCGGCCGCTTCCGTTATGCCAGCGACGACATCGGCTACGTGCGCTGGACGCTTGAGCGGATGTCGGGTTGCTCGGACCTGCGCTGGACCGCGCGCCGGCCCGACGACTGGCGCATCCGTCCGGACGACTGGGTGGAAACCCGCTACGAGGCGAAGGCGGTTGCGGCGGGCCGCCGCTGCACCTATCTGGATTTCGTTCGCCGCCCGCGGGCCACGCCAGGGTAGCGCGGTGCGCATCGGCACGCTGCCCCGATCAAAGGCTTGAATAGCTGGCGTCGATGCACCATATTGCCGGCCGATTGTGACGGTCGCGCAGTCGGTGAGCAGGTGGGTCGCGACCCGCCTTTTTCTTTGTCATTTGAACTGCGCGCCAAGAGGAGTGCCGGGCGAGCGTGAACGAACCGCGCAAACTGGCTGACATGGAGACCCTGATCGGCGAGTCCATCGCCGCGATGGGTTATGACCTCGTGCAGGTCCGCATGCTGGGCGCCGGCGGCAAGCCGACCCTGCAGGTGATGGCCGAGCGCGCCGACGGCTCCGGCATGAACGTAGATGACTGCGCCGAGGTCAGCCACGTGGTCTCCGCCCTGCTCGACGTCGAGGACCCGGTCTCCGGCGCTTACATGCTGGAGGTCAGTTCCCCCGGCATCGACCGGCCGCTGGTGCGGATGGCCGACTACACCCGTTTCGCCGGCTACGAGGCCAAGCTGGAAACCGTGCGCATGGTCGCCGGCCGGCGTCGCTTCCGAGGCCGGCTGGCCGGCATCGACGGCCGCTACGTCAACCTGTCGGTGCCCGAGGGCAACGGCGAGAAACTGCTGCAGGTGCCGTTCGACGACATCGAGAAGGCCAAGCTGGTCCTGACCGACGAGTTGATCCAGGCCAGCCTGCGACGCGCCAAGCAGGCGTCAGAGGACTGAGAGGAAACCCATGGCCCAAACCGAGACGGTGGTCGGCGCCAATCGCCTGGAACTGCTGCAGATCGCGGACGCGGTGGCGCGCGAGAAGCTGATCGACCCGGAAATCGTCATCGAGGCGATGGAGGAGGCGATCCAGAAGGCGGCGCGCTCGCGCTACGGCATGGAAAACGACATCCGCGCCGAGATCGACCGCCGCTCCGGCGACATCAAGCTGTTCCGGCTGCTCGAGGTCGTCGAGGAGGTCGAGAACGACGCGACCCAGCTTTCGGTGCCGGAGGCGAAGGGCCGCAACCCGGACGCGCAGGTCGGCGACCTGCTGTCCGAGGCGCTGCCGCCGATGGACTTCGGCCGCATCGCCACCCAGTCGGCCAAGCAGGTGATCGTGCAGAAGGTGCGCGACGCCGAGCGCTTGCGCCAGTTCAACGAGTACAAGGACCGCGTCGGCGAGATCGTCAACGGCATCGTCAAGCGCGTCGAGTATGGCAACGTCATGG
>CAZVLI010001085.1:0-1519 GCA_964627965.1 uncultured Rhodospirillales bacterium | reverse complement strand
GTCGACTTCCAGTCGGAGCTGAAGGTCGTTCGCGACCTGCACCGCCGCGCCGCGCAGGAGGCTCAGGCCGATGCCGCCGACTGACGTTCAGGCCGAAGCGCCGGCGCCGCTCGCCGAGCCGGGCTACAACTACGCCTTCCTCGACGAGCAGACCAAACGGATGATACGCCGCGCCATCCTGAAGGCGGTGGCAATCCCCGGCTATCAGGTGCCGTTCGGCGGCCGCGAGATGCCGCTGCCCTATGGCTGGGGCACCGGCGGTATCCAGGTCACCGCCTCGATCATCGGCCCGGACGACACGCTGAAGGTGATCGACCAGGGCGCCGACGACACCACCAACGCGGTCAACATCCGCCGCTTCTTCGCCAAGACCGCCAGCGTCGAGACCACCACGCGCACGCCCGAGGCGACGGTGATCCAGACCCGCCACCGCATCCCGGAGACGCCGCTCGCCGAGGGCCAGATCCTGGTCTACCAGGTGCCGATCCCGGAGCCGCTGCGTTGGCTGGAGCCGCGCGAGACCGAGACCCGGAAGATGCACGCGCTCGCCGAATACGGCCCGATGCAGGTCTCGCTCTACGAGGACATCGCGCGCTTCGACCGTATCGCCAAGTCCTACGACTACCCGGTCTCGGTCAACGACCGCTACGTGATGGCGCCGAGCCCGATCCCGAAGTTCGACAACCCGAAGATGGACCGGTCGCCGGCCTTGCAGCTCTTCGGCGCCGGCCGAGAGAAGCGCATCTACGCGATCCCGCCGCACACCCCGGTAAAGAGCTTGGACTTCGACGACTATCCGTTCGATCCGGAACACGGCGGCGGCGCTTGTTCGCTTTGCGGCGCCGACAACACCTTCCTGGACGAGGTGATCCTCGACGACGAAGGCGGCCGAATGTTCGTCTGCTCCGACAGCGACCACTGCGCCGAACGCCAGGCCGCCGGCTACACCGGCGACGGAGGCGAGGCATGACCGACGACGTCCTCTTGCGCGTGCGTGGCCTGTCGAAGCGCTACGGCCAGGCGATCGGCTGTCGCGACGTGAACTTCGATCTCTATCCGGGCGAAGTCCTCGGCATCGTCGGCGAATCCGGCTCCGGCAAGACCACGCTGCTGAACCTGATCGCCGCCAATCTCAAGGCCGACGTCGGCACGGTCGATTTCGACACCCGCACCGACGGCCTGACCGACGTGCTGGCCATCGCCACGGCCGACTGCGGCTCCCGGACCGGCAGCGCGACCGGCGTCGTGGCCATGACGGCGCCCGCCCGCCGCCTGCTGATGCGGACCGACTGGGGCTTCGTGCACCAGAACCCCCGCGACGGATTGCGCCTGCGCCTCACGGCGGGGGCCAATGTCGGCGAGCGCCTGATGGCCATCGGTGCCCGCCACTACGGCCAGATCCGGGGCGAAGTGGTCGACTGGTTGGACCAGGTGGAGATGGATCGCGGCCGCATCGACGACCCGCCGCTCACCTTCTCCGGCGGCATGCAGCAGCGCCTGCAGATCGCCCGCAACCTGG
>CAZVLI010001084.1:0-1520 GCA_964627965.1 uncultured Rhodospirillales bacterium | reverse complement strand
CTGTCTCTGGCGATCCAGTACTGGACCAGCCGCGGCTTCGCCGTGGTCGACGTGAACTACGGCGGTTCCACTGGGTTCGGGCGGGCCTATCGGCAGCGGCTCGATGGTCGCTGGGGCCTGGTCGACGTGCAGGACTGTATCGCCGCCGCGCGACATCTGGTGGAGGCCGACCTGGTCGACGGCAAGCGGCTGGCGATCCGTGGCGGCAGCGCCGGCGGCTTCACCACGCTGGCGGCGCTGACCTTCCACGACGTGTTCAAGGCCGGTGCCAGCCACTACGGCATCGGCGACCTGATGGCGCTGGCGCGCGACACGCACAAGTTCGAGAGCCGCTATCTGGACCGACTGGTCGGGCCGCTGCCCGACGCGGAGGCGGTCTATCGCGAGCGCTCGCCGATCCACTTCACCGACCAGCTGAGTTGCCCGCTGATCTTCTTCCAGGGGCTGGACGACAAGGTGGTGCCGCCGAACCAGGCCGAGGCGATGGTCGAGGCGTTGCGGGCCAAGGGGTTGCCGGTCGCCTATGTCGCGTTCGAGGGCGAGGGGCACGGCTTCCGGCGAGCGGAGAACATCAAGCGCGCGCTGGAGGGCGAGCTGTACTTCTACGGCCAGATCTTCGGCTTCGAGCCCGCCGGCGAGATCGAGCCGGTGTTGATCGAAAACCTTTAGCCGCTCAGCTTCTCCCGAAGCGGCGGTACAGGCCGCGGCGCGAGAACATGTAGCCGTGCTTGCGGAACAGGTAGAACAGCCCGCCGATGTGACGCACGAGGAACTTCGACAGCGCGGTGCCGCGCGACAGTTCCTGCGCATCGTGCACCGCCGAGACCGATGGGTCGTAGACGATGCGGAAGCCGGCTTCCCAGATGCGCAGGCAGTAGTCGACGTCCTCCGGCGAGTAGAAGATCTTCTCGTCGAGCAGGCCGACCTTGTCGACCGCGGCCCGTGACAGCAGCCAGAAGGCGGAGATCGCGTAGTCGACCTCGACCGGTTCGGCCGGCGCGGCGTCGGCGGCGCTCTCCATCGCCTTCAATGCGAAGAAGCGCTGCACCTTCCGGGTGAGCGTCGGGAAGACGTCGGTCGACATCTGCAGCCGGCCGTCGGGATAGGTGAGCTTCGGCGCCACCAAGCCGATTCCGGGATCGGCGTCGAGGCGGGCCATCAGCGGTTCCAGCATGCCCGGGGCCACGGTGGCATCGGAATCCAGGATCAGCACGTAGCGACCGATGGCACGGCGCAGCGCCTGGTTGCGCGAGACCGTCGTTCCCAGGTTCTCCGCGTTGTAGATGCCGTGCACGAGGCCGGGATGCGCGGCCTCCATGCGGCGCAGGATCTCCACGCTGCCGTCCGTCGAGCCGTTCTCGACGACGAAGATCTCGTCCGCGTCGTCATGGCTGCCCAGCGCCGCGATCAGCGCCTCGAGACAGCCCTCAAGGTAGCGGGCGGAGTTGAACGACAGGATGACGGCGGAAACGCGCATCGGGGCTCCGGGTGCTGCGGTGCGCATAGATGCCCGATTGTCG
>CAZVLI010001083.1:0-1533 GCA_964627965.1 uncultured Rhodospirillales bacterium | reverse complement strand
TGCCTGATCGTGGAGGACCAGACCACCACCGTCGTCGCCGCCGGTTTCCAGGCCAGCATCGACGGGCTCGACTATGTCATCCTGACGCGCGGCTAGGCGGCTTCAGATGGCCGGCGATGCGGCGATACGCGAGAACCGCCTGCGCTATGCGATTTTGGTCGCGTCGCTGCTGTTCATCACGATCGGCACCGGCAGCATCTACTTCATCGTCGTCGCGCTGAAGTTGATCAGCACCGAGTTCGAATGGCCGCGCGTCGTCCCGTCCATCGCCTACTCGGTGCAGTATTTCGGCGGCGGCATCGGCGGCATCCTGATGGGGCACTGGGCCGATCGCGCGGGCATGGGCTGGCCGGCGCTGATGGGCGGCGCGATGATCGGGCTGGGCGCGATCCTGACCAGCGCGATCTCCGAGCCGTGGCACCTGTTCTTCATCTACGGCGTGATGATGGGCGTGCTCGGACGCTCGACGCTGTTCTCGCCGCTGATGGCCAACATTACGCGCTGGTTCGACCACAAGAAGAGCATGGCCGTCGGCATCGTCGGTTCCGGCCAGGGCCTGGCCGGCGCGCTGTGGCCGCCGATCTTCCAGTATTCCTTCGACGCCGTCGGCTGGCGGCAGACAGCGATCTGGTACGGCATTTTCGTGCTGGCGACACTGGCACCACTGGTCCTGCTGCTGCGTCATCGACCGCCGGTGCCGGTACAGGCCGGGGGTGGCGCCGCCGCGTCTAGAGGCAATGCAGGTGTCCGGCCGCCGCTGTCGCCGCTGCGGATGCAGGCCACCTTGTGCTGCGCGGCGATCGGCTGCTGCGTGGCGATGTCGTTGCCGCTGGCACACATCGTCGCGCATGTCAGCGACCTCGGCTACGACCCGGCGCGCGGCGCGGAGATCCTCTCGATCATGCTGGCCAGCGCCACCGCGAGCAGCTTCTTCGGTGTCGGCTACCTGGGCCAGCGCTACGGCGGGCTGAAGGCGATCTTCGTCTTCTCCAGCATGCAGGCGCTGTTCCTCGGCGTGCTGGCCTTCGTCGACGGCCTGACGGCGATCTATCTTACGGCCGCCCTGTTCGGGCTCGGCTATGGCGGCATCCTGCCGTGCTACCCGGTGATCGTGCGCGAGCACCTGCCGGCGGCCGAGGCCGGCCGGCGCACCGGCCTCGTGATCCTGTTCGCTGGCGGCGGTATGGCGATCGGCGCCTGGCTCGGCGGCGCAGTCTTCGACATGACTGGTGCCTACTGCAACGCCTTCCTGATCGGTGTCGCCTTCAACCTGGCGAACCTGGCGATCATCGGCTCACTGATCTTCCGGACGCGAATGCGACCGGCGATGGCCTGAATGGCTACTCGTGCCCCTTGCCGGGCACCGGCGTCGCACCACTGCGCGCACTTCTCCAACATTTGCATGCTGTCCGAACGTTGACTCCAATGCTTTTCGCAATTCGTCTCCGACGTTGTTTACATTCTCAATCAGATTGCGTTCCTCAATCTCTTTCATCACCGCAAGACTTGCCGCACATGCGACGGGATGCCCCA
>CAZVLI010001082.1:0-1534 GCA_964627965.1 uncultured Rhodospirillales bacterium | reverse complement strand
TGGCCGGTCGCACCGCGCTCGTCACTGGGGCGAGCCGGGGTATCGGCCGGGCCATCGCCCGCGCCTTCGTCGGCGAGGGCGCTCGCGTGGCCGTGTCGGGCCGGGATGGTGCCGCCCTGGCGGCACTCGCGGATGACCTTGGTGACAAGGCGCATGCCGTGGCGGGTGATCTTGCCCGGCCGGAGACGCCAGACGCGCTGGTCGCGGCAACGCTCGCGCGCTTCGGTGCTCTCGATCTGCTGGTCAACAATGCCGGCGTCATTCATCCGGCACGAGATATCGCCGACTTCGCTCCGGACGACTGGCGCAGCGTGATCGAGGTCAATCTGGTGGCGCCCGCGATGCTGGCACGCGCCGCGATACCTGCGCTGCGCGCGGCGACCGGCGGCCACATCATCAACATATCGTCCATCGGCGGTCGCAAAGGCGCCCGCGGACGCAGCGCCTATCGGGCGAGCAAGGCGGCGCTCATCAACCTGACCGAAAGCCTGGCGGCCGAGTTGGCACCGGACAACATCCAGGTGAACTGCATTTGCCCCGGTGCCGTTGATACCGAGGGATATCGCGACATGATGGCGAGCCGTGGCCGTGCGCCGGACACCGCTGCGATGCAGGCCGAAGAGATCGCGGAGCTAGCGGTGTTCCTGGCCAGCGGTGCCGCAAGCGCCATTACCGGCACGGCGATCGACGCCTTCGGCGCCGCGAACCCGCTTTTCCGGGAATAGCCCCGTGGTGTCGGCGTGACGCTTGGCGCGAGGCAGCCGGCACGCGGTATAGTGCGGTTCATGTATCCGTACCGAACGACCCCATGCTCGTAACCGACAACCTGACCGCCGAGCGGCCGACCTTCGTGTCGCACCTGGCCTGCGGCTATACCGGCGAGCGGCTGCCCGCCGACGTGCTGCACAACCTGTCGCCGGCCGGCAAGCCGATCCTGGTGCACTACGACCTTGATGGCGTGCGCAAGGCGCTGGATCGCGACGCGCTGGCCGACCGGCCGGCCGACTTCTGGCGCTACCGCGAGTTGCTGCCGGTGCGGAAGGCCGAGAACGTGGTCTCGCTCGGCGAGGTGATGACCCCGCTGCTGCCATTCCCGGAGCTGGGCGGCGACGTCTGGGTGAAGGACGAAGGCCGGTTGCCGACCGGCTCGTTCAAGGCGCGCGGGCTGGCGATGGCGGTTTCGATGGCCAAGGAGCTGGGCGTGACGCGCATGGCGATGCCGACCAACGGCAATGCCGGCGCGGCGCTGGCCGCCTACGCGCGCGCCGCCGGCATCGAGGCCTACGTCTTCTGCCCCGCCGACACGCCGGAGGTGAACGTCCGCGAGATTGCCGCCCAGGGCGCCAAGGTTTGGCGCGTGAACGGCCTGATCAACGACTGCGGCAAGATCGTCGGCGACGGCAAGGAACGGATGGGTTGGTTCGACACGTCGACCCTGAAGGAGCCGTACCGGATCGAAGGCAAGAAGACGATGGGCCTGGAGCTGGCCGAGCAGTTCGGCTGGGAGCTGCCCGACGTGATCTTCTATCCGACC
>CAZVLI010001081.1:0-1534 GCA_964627965.1 uncultured Rhodospirillales bacterium | reverse complement strand
GCACTTGAACCGAGGGAGCACCGGCCATGGCGGTTGCCGTCTATCACGAAGGCCAGTGGCACAACGAAAATCTGCGCCTGACCGGGCCGATGAGCCACGCATTCTGGATGTCGTCGGTGGTATTCGACGGCGCCCGGGCCTTTGACGGCATGGCCCCAGACGTGGACGAACACTGCCAGCGGCTGTACCGCTCCGCCGCGTCGATGTTCCTGGAACCGCAGATCGACATCGAGGAGGTCGTCGACCTCTGCCACGAGGGCGTGAAGCGCTTCCCGAAGGGTTCGGAGCTCTATATCCGGCCGATGTTCTTCGCCCAGGAAGGTTTCCTCATTCCGGAGCCGGAGAGCACCAATTTCGTGCTCGCGGTCTATGACGCGCCGATGCCGGAGTACAAGGGCATCGGAGTCTGCCTGTCGAGCCGGCGCCGGCCGGCCCGCGACATGGCGCCGACCGACGCGAAAGCCTCCTGCCTGTACCCGAACTCGACCCGCGCGCTGGTCGAGGCGTCCAAGCGCGGCTTCGACAACGCCATCCTGCTGGACGCCAACGGGAATGTCGCGGAACTCGCGTCGGCGAACGTGTGGATCGTCAAGGACGGAGTGGCGATGACGCCGGCGATCAACGGCACCTTCCTGCCCGGGGTGACCCGCAACCGCACCATCGAACTGCTACGTGGCGCCGGCACCGAGGTGGTCGAGACCACGCTCAGCTTCGAGGACGTGCTGAACGCCGACGAGGTGTTCACCACCGGGAACTACGGCAAGGTTCTGCCGATCACGCGGGTGGAGGGCCAGGACTACCAGCGCGGCCGCATCACCGACCAGGCCCGCGAACTCTACTGGGACTACGCCGCGAAGTTCCCGGTGGGGTGAGAGATGCCCGGGTCAAGCCCGGGCATGACGCCATCTTCCTCGGTCGTCATCGCCGGGCTTGACCCGGCGATCCAGGCTCAAGCCGACGCTTCGGCCTTCGTTTCCGCCAGCAGTTCGCCCGCGAGCGCCTGTTCGATCAGGCGCTTGGCATTGTCGCGGCCGTATAGCGCGATGAAGCCGCCCATGCGCGGGCCCTGGCTCTGGCCGAACAGCACCTCGTAGCAGGCCTTGAACCAGTCGCGCAGGTTGGCGAAACCGTGCCGCTTGCCGATCTCGAAGACCTCGTTCTGGATCGCCTCGGCGTCGTCCGGCAGACCGGGCAGCGCGGCGGCAAGCTCGCTCAGCGCCGCCCGCTCGGTTTCGTCCGGTGCGCGGTAGACCTTCGTCGGCGCGACGAAGTCGTTGTAGTAGGCCAGCGCGTAGCCGACGAGGCGGTCGAGCAGCGGATGCTCGTCCGGCGTCGCGCCCGGCGCGTACTTGGAGATGAAGCCCCACAGCACCGCCTTGTCCTCGGCATGCGCCGCGCCGGCCAGGTTCAGCAGCAACGCGAAACTGATCGGCAGGTCCGCCGCCGGGGGCTCGCCGCCGTGCAGGTGCCAGGCGGGATTGGCGAGGCGCTGCTCCGGCACGATTCGCTGGGCTCGATCCCGGACGCGGCGATG
>CAZVLI010001080.1:0-1535 GCA_964627965.1 uncultured Rhodospirillales bacterium | reverse complement strand
GGTTTGACCCCGCCCGTCGGACAGAAGGATATGTGCGGCAGCGGGCCGGCAAGGGCCTGCAGCGCAGGTGCGCCGCCTGCGGCCTCGGCCGGAAAGAACTTCTGCATGTAACACCCGCGCTGATTGCTCCTCCCAAGGCAGCGAGGCGACGAAGCACAGGTCGTAGAGGCTGATCGCGCAGGGCTCGCGGCGCACGATCAGCCGCTCGAGGACGTCCGGCGCCAGCCACGCGAGGCGCAGGAGGCGGCTGACGTAGCGGTCGGAAAGGCCTTCTTCGGCAGCGAGATCGGCGATGGTGGTGATCTCGCCGCGCTCCATCCGCTTCCGCCATGCCCATGCCCGGCCGATGGCGCGGAGCACGCGGGGATCCTGACCCGGCGGCGGGCCCGCTGTCTCGATATCCCGCGGCGGCAGGATGCGCGGGCGACCGCCGCGCTTGCGGACCGTGAGCGGGATGTGGACGCGGATCGTCTCGTTCGCGGGCATCAGGCGGCGTCCTCCCGCGCGGGCGCCATCAGGCTCGCCAGCGCGCCGAGCCCATCGTGGCGCAGGTCGATGTCGATCCCGTCCTCGCCCACAGTCACGCGCGCCACGAGCAATTGGACGACACGGGCCTGTTCGGCCGGGATCAGCGCCTTCCACAGATCGTCAAACTGCGTGAGCGCCGCGGTCACGGTGCTCTCGCCGAGGTCGGGCCGCTCCTTCTTCAGCACGCGGGCGGTGCGCGCGATGATCTCAGGCGTGCGCAGCAGCCGCCGGATCTCGCCGATGACCGCTTCTTCCACCATGGCCGCGGGGAGCCGCTGGGGCCCGCGCAGCTCGGCCGTCGGCCGCTTCTGGATTACGTCCATCGAGACGTAGTAGCAGTACCGCCTGTTGCCCTTCTTCGTGTGGTGCGGGGTCATCGCGGCGCCGGTCTCGGTGAAGATCAGCCCCCGCAGCAGCGCCGGTTCGGTGCTCCGGGTGCGCCCGGCGCGCTGGTTGCGGTTGCCGGACAGCACGGCGTGGGCGGCGTCCCACAACTCCGGATCGACGATGGGTTCGTGCATGCCGGGATAGGTCTCGTCCTTGTGGGTGATCTCGCCGCGGTAGATGCGGTTGTGGAGCAGCTTGTAGAGCGCCCCGCGGTCGATGGGCCGGCCGCGCTTGGACCGGATGCCGCGGGCGTTCAGCTCCCGGATCACGGCGGCGGTGGAATCGGACCGCGCGAAGAGCTCGAACATGCTCCGGACCTGCGCGGCCTCGGCCTCGTTTACGATCAGCTTGCGGTCGACGACGTCGTAGCCGAGCGGCACGTAGCCGCCCATCCACATGCCCTTCTTCTTCGAGGCGGCGATCTTGTCGCGGATCCGCTCGCCGATCACCTCGCGCTCGAACTGGGCGAAGCTGAGCAGGACGTTCAGCGTCAGCCTTCCCATGGACGTGGTCGTGTTGAAGCTCTGTGTTACCGAGACGAACGTCACGCCGTTGCGGTCGAAGACGTCGACCAATTTGGCGAAGTCGGCGAGCGAGCGACTGAGGCGATCGATCTTGTA
>CAZVLI010001079.1:0-1535 GCA_964627965.1 uncultured Rhodospirillales bacterium | reverse complement strand
GGCGGCATCGGGTCGCTGCTGCTGGGCGAGGCTTTCCGGCACGCGCCGGTCGCGGTCGTGGCGCCGTTCGAGTACACCGCGCTGATCTTCGCGACGTTGTACGGGTACGTGTTCTGGCAAGAGCTGCCCGACGCGTTTACCTGGGCCGGCGCGGCGATCCTCGTCGCCAGCGGCCTCTACGTCATGCACCGCGAACACAAGACCAAGGGCCAGGACTAGGAGACGACGATGAGTGGGTTCGACAAGGCGGCGGCGGAAGCGATCGTACGCGACAAGCTGGCGCCGTGGATCCAGGACCTGGACCTGAGGGTCGACGCGGTCTCGGCCGACGAGGTGGTGCTGCGGGTGCCGTACGACGACAAGCTGGCGCGTGTCGGCGGCATGGTCTGCGGCCAGGCGATGATGGCGCTGGCCGACACGGCGATGATCTTCGTGGTCTCGGCGGTCAATGGCGGTTTCGTGGAGATGGCGACCACCAACATCACCACCAGCTTCTTCCGCCCGATCCTCGGCAAGGACATGATCGCCAGGGGCCGGGCGCTGAAGACTGGCCGGCTGCTGGTGTTCGGCGAGGTGACAATCTACGCCGACGGCGACGATAGGCCGGCGGCGCACGCGACCAGCACCTACGCGCTGCCGCCGTCACGGTGAGCTACCGGAAACCGCCACAGCATGCCGGCGCCGGCGATCGTGGTGGCGGCGGCGAAGAGCACGAACATGGCATCGTAGCTGCCGGTGAGTTTCAAGGCGGCGGCGAACAGGGTCGGGCCGACCACCAGGCCGGCATAGGTGAAGAACAGCACGCCGCCGGTCGCCGCCCCGATCTCGGCGCTGCCGGCCCAGCGCACCACCTCGGCCAGGAAGACACCGTTCCAGCCGCTCACCGTCGCGCCGCAGCAGGCGCCGACAACCGCCACCAGCAGCAGGCCACCGTCGTGCGCGGTCAGCACCAGGGCGACCACGCTGGTCAGGCTGCCGAGCGCCAGCAGGGCCAGGACCAGGCGGCCGGAGCCGACCCGGTCGGCAACCCCGCCCCACAGGACGCGACCGACGGCGCCGGCGACCTGCATGGCGGAAAAGGCGATGCCGGCCTCGATCAGATCGAACCCGGCCTCGGCGACAAGGTAGGTGACGAAATAAGTGAACAGCGTCATCTGCAACGCGGTGAAGGCGAAAGACATCGCCGTCAGCCGGCGCAACGCCGGCCGGGTGAGCACCGGGCGGACCATCAGCCAGACCTGGCCGATGCCGAGGCGTTGCGTCGGGTCGCGCTCGGTGTCGAGGCGCCAGCTCAGCGGCGTCACCGCCAGAGCCGCCAGCAGGCCGAGAGCGCAGACGGTCCAGATCGCGGCCTCCCAGCCCGCCGTCACCGCCACGAACGGGATCAATAGCCCGCCGATCATGCCGCCGAGCGACGCGCCGGACTGCTTGATCGAGAAGACCAGCCCCTGCAGACGCGGCGGCGTCACCTTAGCCAGCACGTGGCTGCCCGTCGGGGTGTTGGGGCCGTAGCCGGTGCCGACCGTGAGCGCGCT
>CAZVLI010001078.1:0-1538 GCA_964627965.1 uncultured Rhodospirillales bacterium | reverse complement strand
CATTCCCCTTGTCTGCCCATAGCCTTCTTGATTTGAGGCGCGTTCCCGCGCGGCTATGTGACTTGCTCCAAGTCTAGGGGAACAGATGGGCGGGGAGGACGTCCGCGAGCGGACGATTCTCGGACTTCTGTGACTGAAATTCGGACGGCCGACGTCTCAACGGCGGGCGTTGGCGATCCACGTGCCGAACAGGATCAACGCCAGCGCGGCGAGCGCCGGCCAGCCCGGGCGCTCGGCCAGCAGCACGATGCCCAGGCCGGTAGCGATAAGCGGGGCGATGTAGTTGGCGCTGGCGACGAAGTTGGCGCCGACCGCCTTTGCCAGGTGCATGTAGATCAGCGTCGCGGCGGCGGTCGAGACCAGGCCGAGCGCGGCGCAGGCGGCGATCGCGGTCCAGGTCGGATCGACGTCGAGGCCATCGCCGACCGCCGCAGGGAACACCAGCACGGTGCCGATCAGGAGCGCGCCGGCGCTGCTGGTCGCGGTCGGTATCGGTGGCATCATCCGTGCGACGACGATGGAGATCGCGAAGCAGCAGGCAGCGCCGATGAGGAGCGTCTGTGCGAACAGGTCGGCGCCGAGCCCCGAGAGTGCTTCAGGCCCGACCAGTACGACCACCCCGACGAAACCGACGACGACGCCGATCAGTCGGCGTGGGGTCAGGCGCTCGTCGGCGAAGGCCCAGTGCGCGGCCAACATGGTCAGCAGCGGCGTGGTCGTGATCAGGATCGCCGCCAGCGCGCTGGAAACCTGTTCCTCGGCCGAGGAGATCAGGAAGTAGGGGAGCGCGTTGCCGAACACGCCGACGCCGGCCATGCCGAGCCACGCCTTCGGCTCGCGCGGCCACTCGTGCTTTTGCGCCCGCATCACCAGCACCAGCACGGCGGCGGCCAGCGCGATCCGGCCGAGGGTCATCGTCGCCGGCGGCATCCCGGTCAGCGCCAGCTTGATCAGCGCATAGTTGGAGCCCCAGCACGCGGCCAGCGCCAGCAGCAGGACGATGTTGCGGAGGTTGGAGGTCATGTGTGTGCGAGCCGGCACGCGTCATTCCTGCGCAGGCAGGAATCCAGTCGGCGTCAGTCACAGGCAAACGCCTGAACCGTCATCCCTGGATGCCAGCCTGCGCTGGCATGACGGCGGGTGGCGCTAGAACGTCTCGACCCAGGGGCGCACCTCGACAGAGTGCGACCAGGCGGAGCGGTGCTGCAGGTGGGTCTGCCAGTAGGTCTCGGCGATGGCGTCGGGCTGCAGGCGGCTGTCTTCGTCGTTCACGCCGATGCCGCCGTCGACGTTGAAATGCGCGACGTGGATGCCCTGCGGGTGCAGCTCTCGGGCCAGCGACTCGCCGAGTGCGCGCAGGCCGAACTTGCCGACCGCGAAGCTGGACGAGTTCGGGAAGCCCTTCATCGACGCGGTGGCGCCGGTGAGCAGGATGGTGCCGGCCTTCTGCGGGATCATTGCGCGCGCCGCGGATCGCGCGACCAGGAAGCCGCCGAAGCAGGCCCGCTCCCACGCCTCGACCGACTCGGCGACGGTTG
>CAZVLI010001077.1:0-1539 GCA_964627965.1 uncultured Rhodospirillales bacterium | reverse complement strand
GCGGCGGCCCGCGCGCTGCCCGGGGTCGCGGCCGTGCTGACCGGCGAGGATGCCCGCGCGTTCTGCGGCACACTGCTGTCGGGCGTGCGGCTTGCGGCACAGTTCTGGCCGGTCGCGACCGACCGGGTGCGCTACATGGGCGAGCCGGTGGCGCTCGCCGTCGCGTCGAGCCGCTATGTCGCCGAGGACGCGCTTGACCTGATCGAAGTGCGCTACCGGCCGCTGCCGGCGGTGGTCGATCCGGTTGCGGCGCTCGGCGACGACGCGCCGGTGCTCTACGACGAGATGGGCGGCAACCTCGCCAACGAGCGGCACTTCACATACGGCGATCCCGACGCCGCCTTCGCCGAGGTGGCGCACCGCGTCTCGGTCGACGTGGACTACCCGCGCAGCGCCTGCACCCCGATCGAAACCTACGGGGTCCTCGCCGAATACAACCCCGGCGAGGACAGTTACGACGTGCTGGCCAACTTCCAGGGGCCATTCTCCATCCATGCGGTGATCGCACGCGCGCTGAAGGTGCCCGGCAACCGCCTGCGACTGCGCACGCCCCGCGATTCGGGCGGCAGCTTCGGCGTGAAGCAGGCGGTATTTCCCTACATCGTGCTGGCAGGACTGGCGGCGCGAGCGACCGGCCGGCCGGTGACCTGGACCGAGGACCGATTGGAGCACCTGGCCGGGTCGGTCACCGCGACCAACCGCGCCACGACGCTCACGGCGGCGGTGGCGGACGACGGCCGCATCCTGGCGCTGGACTGGGACCAGGTGGAAGATTGCGGCGCACAGCTTCGCGCACCGGAGCCAGCGACGCTCTATCGCATGCACGGCAACATGTCCGGCGCCTACGACATCCGCCACATGCGCATCCGCAACCGCGTGGTGCTGACCAACAAGTTGCCGACCGGGCTCAATCGCGGCTTCGGCGGGCCGCAGGTCTACTACGCGCTGGAGCGCCTGACACAGCGGATCGCGAAGACGCTTGGCCTCGACCCGCTCGACGTGATCCGGCGCAATCTGGTGCCGGCCACCGCCATGCCCTACCGCACCGCCAGCGGCGCGCTACTCGATTCCGGCGACTACGCGGCGGCGCTGGAACGCGCCATTGTCGAAGGCGGTCTAGACGATCTCAAGCAACGCCAGGCACAGGCGCGTGCTGACGGCCGGATCTACGGCATCGGCCTGGCCGCCGTCGTCGAGCCGTCGGTCTCCAACATGGGCTACATCACCACCGTGCTGACGCCGGAGGAGCGCCGACGCGCTGGGCCAAAGAACGGTGCGCAGGCGACCGCGACCGTCGGCATCGATCCGCTGGGCGGGGTATCGGTGCACGTCGCCTCGGTGCCGCAGGGCCAGGGTCACCGCACGGTGCTGGCGCAGGTCGTCGCCGACCGACTGGGATTAGACCCGGCCAACGTGCGCGTCGTGACCGAGGTCGATACCGCGCGCGACGCGTGGTCGATCGCGTCGGGCAACTACGCCAGCCGCTTCGCCGCCGCCGTCGCCGGCACCGCCGACATCGCCGCCGGCCGCCTCGCCGAT
>CAZVLI010001076.1:0-1539 GCA_964627965.1 uncultured Rhodospirillales bacterium | reverse complement strand
CCGGGCTGGTCGACGCCACAGTGGCCGACACCCTGTGCGTGCCGGAGGTCGAAGAGCCGATCGAGGCGCCGCAGATCGACCCGCCGACGCTGGCGATGACCTTCGCGATCAACGACTCGCCGCTGGCGGGACGCGACGGCGACAAGGTGACCAGCCGGCTGATCCGCGCCCGCCTGCTGCGCGAGGCCGAGGGCAACGTCGCGATCAAGATCTCCGAGACGCCGGAGGGCGATGCCTTCGAGGTCGCCGGTCGCGGCGAGCTGCAGCTCGGCGTCCTGATCGAGACCATGCGGCGCGAGGGCTTCGAGCTCTCGGTCAGCCGGCCGCGCGTCCTGTTCCGCAACAACCCGACGACCGGCCAGCGCGAGGAGCCGATCGAGGAAGTCGTCATCGACGTCGACGAGGAACACAGCGGCGTCGTGGTCGAGAAGATGGCGACCCGCCGCGCCGAGATGACCGAGATGCGCCCGTCCGGCGGCGGCAAGACCCGAATCAGCTTCCTGGCCCCGGCGCGCGGCCTGATCGGCTATCACGGCGAATTCCTGACCGACACCCGCGGCACCGGCATCATGCACCGGCTGTTCCACAGCTATGGCCCCTATCGCGGTCCGATCGAGGCGCGCCGGCACGGCGTCCTGATCTCCAACGCCAGCGGCGCCGCGGTGGCCTACGCTTTGTGGAACCTGGAGGAGCGCGGCCGGCTGCTGATCGAGCCCGGCGCCCAGGTCTATCCCGGCATGGTCATCGGCGAGCACAACAAAGGCGGCGACCTGGAGGTCAACCCGCTGAAGGGCAAGCAGCTCACCAACATCCGCGCCGCCGGCAAGGACGAGGCGGTGAAGCTGACCACGCCGATGCGGCTCGGCCTGGAAGAGGCGCTGGCCTACATCAACGACGACGAGCTGGTCGAGGTCACGCCGAAGCACCTGCGCATCCGCAAGCAGCTGCTCGACCCGCACGAACGAAAGCGCGCCAAGCGCGCCGCGGCCGACGGCTGAGCATTGGCCAGAACATCGCACTGCAACAAAGCTGTGTACTGGTCAGCCGATCCCGGCCAGAATAGGGCCGAAAAGGATCGGGGGTCCTTCTGAGGGACGGTGGCACCCAACCACCGCCTTAATTGTCATGTCTTAAGGGAGGCAAAGTATGAACCATATGAAATGGCTCATCGGCGGCTTCACCGCATCGGCTATGGCGCTCGCCGCCAGTGCCGGCGTGGCGCAGGAGTCCGTCAAGATGAGCGTTGTCGCCTTTCTGTCCGGCCCTGGCGCCGGACCGTTTGGCGTCCCCGGCCGCAATGGCGCGGAGCTGATCATCGCGGCGATCAATGCCGGCAAGCTGCCGGCGCCCTACGACAAGCCGGGTCTGGCGGGTCGGATGATCGATGCGGAATACGTCGACGAATCCGGTGGCAACACCAAGGTCGTCGCCGAGTACCGCAACATGGTGCAGAAGCGGAATGCCGACGTCGTGGTCGGCTACATCTCGTCCGGCTCGTGCGCCGCACTGGCGCCGGTGATCGACGAGTTGAAGAAGCTG
>CAZVLI010001075.1:0-1541 GCA_964627965.1 uncultured Rhodospirillales bacterium | reverse complement strand
CAAGGCCCTGCGGGCGCAGATCCTGGAGGTCGCCGGCACCATTCTGCAGGCCGCGCCCGACACCCTCGACATCCGCGCCGGCGCGGTGGTCGACGCAGCCGACGGACGCGAGCGGGTCGGCCTCGACGAGATCGCCCGCATCGCTTACTTCCGCGCCGACACGTTGCCGAAGGACTTCCAGTCGGAGCTGGTCGCGACGCGCCACTACGTGCCGAAGCAGTATCCCTTCGCCTTCACCAACGGCATCCAGGGCTCCTACATCGAGGTCGACACCGAGACCGGCGACGTGCGGCTGCTGAAGCACTGGGCGGTGGAGGACTGCGGCACGGTGATCAACCCACAGCTCGTGGACGAGCAGGTGCGTGGCGGGGTTGTCCAAGGTATCGGCGCGGCCTTGCTCGAACATTGCGTCTACGACGAGACCGGCCAGCTCCTGACCGCGTCGATGGCCGATTACCTCGTGCCGATGGCGTTCGAGATGCCCGACATCGAGGTCGCGCACATGGTCGATGACCGAGGATTCCGAACTCGGCGCCAAGGGCGCGGGCGAGGCCGGCACCGCCGGCGCCCCCGCCGCCGTGTTGAACGCCATCAACGACGCGCTGCGCCCGCTCAACGCCCAGGTCTGGGCCCAACCGGCGACGCCGGAACGCATTCTGAAGGCGTTGGGGAAGCTGACCGACTGACGTAGCGGTCAGATCTCCGCGTAGATCTCCAGCAGGTTGCCGTCGGGGTCGCGGAAGAAGATCGTGCGGTGGCCGAACTCGTGGTCGGTGAGTGGCGCAGCAAGTTCGATCCCGGCAGCCTCCAGTTCCGCCGCGCATTGGGCAACCGCCGGCGGCGGGACGCGGAAGGCGAGTTGCAGCGAGGCCATGCCGGGCGCGGCCGCCGACTGGCCGAAGCGCCCGCCCGGTGTCGACAGCGCCAGCGTGTTGCCGCCGACGCCGTACTCGATCCAGTTCTCGCTGAGCTCGCGCAGCAGCGGGAAGCCCAGCACCTCGCCGTAGAAGCGGCGCATCGCCGCCATGTCGCGCACGAAGATGACGGTGTAATCGAGCTGGCGGATCTGGCTCAGCGCCGACACGCCGCTCATCCCTTGTTCAACGCACGCCAGATGACCTCGGGCGTGGCGGGCATGTCGATGTCGGTGACGCCGTCGTCGGCCAGGGCGTCGAGGATGCCGTTGATCAGCGCCGGCATGGCGCCAGTGCAGCCAGCCTCCCCGCAGCCCTTCACGCCGAGCGGGTTGGTGGTCGCCGGCACCGGGTGGAAGGCCATCTCCATCGCCGGCATGTCGGCGGCGCGCGGCACGGCGTAGTCCATCAGCGACCCGGACAGCATCTGGCCGTCGGCGTCGTAGTTCACGCGCTCCATCAACGCCTGGCCCAGACCCTGGGCGATGCCACCGTGCACCTGGCCCTCGACGATCGGCGGGTTCAGCAGCGTGCCGGAATCGTCGACCACGACAGAGCGGGCGACGCGGACCGTGCCGGTCGCCGGGTCCCTCGACCTCGCAGAGGTGCGCGCCCTTGGGGTAGGCC
>CAZVLI010001074.1:0-1544 GCA_964627965.1 uncultured Rhodospirillales bacterium | reverse complement strand
GAGGTGGTCGAGGTTACGCCGACCGTGTTCGTGCCCAGCGGCACCAACAATGCGCTGCTGACGCTGAAGGCTAATGACAATGGCGAGGTGGCGCAGGCGATTGTCGAGGTGCGCGCGCCGTCCGATACGCTGGCGCCGACCGAGATCGTGCCCGGCGTGCCGCAGGCGGTCACCGAGCAGGCCGAGGCGGATAACTACGACCGGCGGTTGATGTCCGCGCCGGGCACCAACGGCTGCCCCGTCGATGCGTTCTGCCTGGATTACGGCGCGCCCGGCGATCCCTTCGACCTCGGCACGCCCGGTACCTACGAGGCCTACTACTACGTCGAGGACGTCGAGACCGGGGCGCTGTCACCGAGTGTCCGCGGCCGCCTGTACAAGGCGCGGACGCCCGGCGGCAACCAGGCACCCGGCGCCTTCGACCTGGTCGAACCGCTGGACGGCGCCACCGTCAACACCACCGTGGCGCTGGCCTGGCAGCCTGCCGTGGACCCGGACGGCGACGCCGTGACCTACACCGCCACTGTCTGCGAGGATGCGGCGCTGACGGTGAACTGCCGCGTGCTGGAGGAGATCGGCCCGAGCTTCACCGTGGTCGGCGGCCTGGACGATCTCGAGACCTACCACTGGCAGGTCGCCGCCATCGACGCCTTCGGCAGCACCACGACCAGCAGCTCGACGCGCAGCTTCGCCACCGACAACGGCAATAACGTGATCGGCGTGGTCGAGGGCTTCGTGCAGTCCGACGTCGACCTCGCGCTGCTTTCGAACCACGCCGTGGCCCGCACCGACGGCGGCCTGCCGACGCAGTTCGTCACCGCCCAGACCGCCCAGGGCGGCGCCTACGCGCTGCTGACGCTGGCCGGCAACGCTACCGTGCAGGCCTCCGCCGCCGGCTTCGAGACCGACGCGGCCACGGTCACCGTGCCCCCCGCCGCGTTCAACCCGTTCACCGGCCAGCTGCAGGGCACGCCGGTCAGGCGCGACTTCCGGCTGCGCGCCGCCGATGCGGACGGCGACGGACTCTCCGATGATGACGAGGTCAACGTGCACGGCACCGACCCCAACGATGCGGACTCCGACGACGACGGCCTTAGCGATGGCGATGAGATCAATGTCCACGGCACCGATCCCAACCACGCCGACTCCGATGGTGACGGCGTACAGGATGGCACCGAGCTCGGCGTCACGACGCCTATCGCCGATCCGGACGACGGCGGCCCGTTGCTGGGCACCGACACCGGCTTGTTCGTCCCGGATGCCGATGCCGGCGCCACGACCACCAACCCGATCAACCCGGACTCCGACGGCGACGGCCTCTGCGACGGCGACGCGGACGTTGCCAGCGTCTGCATCTCCGGCGAGGACCTCAACGGCGACGGCGTCGTCGACGCCGGCGAGACCGACCCGGGCGTCGACGATGGCGGCGCCGCCGAGCAGGTGCCGACGCTGGCCCCGTGGCTGCTGACGGGGCTGCTGCCGCTGCTGTTCATCGGTCCGGGTATCCGGCTGCGCCGGGCCGCGGCCGGGTGATTCCAATAATG
>CAZVLI010001073.1:0-1545 GCA_964627965.1 uncultured Rhodospirillales bacterium | reverse complement strand
GACGCCGCGCGTCAACTACGAGTGCTTGGCCGCGTCGAGCCAGCTGCCGATGTTCACTGTGGACAACGTGCTGACCGACTTGAGCGCGGGCGACATTCTTCTGTTCGAGGTCGGCGACACGATGATCATGCGCCGCCGTGCCGCGATCGGGTCAATATTCGCTACCGCCCGCGCGGGCAGGTTCATCGCCGCCTTGCGACCGGGAGGAGCGGAGCGACGGCCCTGCTCGCCCTGCGGGGCTAGAGGGTGTCGCGGTCAACCGGACTGCGTGTCCCTCATTGCAGGCAGCATTTCTTGTACTTCTTTCCGCTACCGCAAGGACAAGGATCGTTGCGGCCAGGCCGCGGTGCGTTGCGCCGCGCGGGCGACGGTGTCGTTTCCGCCCGGCGCGAGAGCCAGTGCGCGTGGATGGCGCGGGCGCTTTGCGTGATCGTTGCATGTGCCTTTTCCAGCGCTTTACCGTCGGGCAGATCATGCGCCGGCCCACCCATGGTTTCGGTAAACGCCAGAATGGGCAGCAGCATATCCGCCACCGGGTCTCCACCGGTCTCCCAGGCATCGGCGGTCAGCGCCACGCCGCGCGCATAACCTGTGCACCATTCATCGACAATCGGAATCTCGTCGCCGTCGACCTCGTGGCAGAGATAGATCGGCACGAAGGCTTCCGGATCGTTGATCAATACGCTGACGATGCCGTTCATGTGCCGGAAAATCAGCGCCATGATCCGCTCGAACTGCTTCTCGTCTTTCCATTCCGGCTCGAAATCACCCCACACGGCGGGCAGCCACCGGGACGGCATTACGGTCTCCGGCCCGCTGACAATAGCCGTAAGAAATCCGTCCAGCTCGCTGATAGTCAGGACGCCTTCATCCATGCCGGGCTTGTAGACCTGCTCGTCGACGCGCTTCAGCAGGAACGCGTCCAGCAGGTCAAGCTCGTGATCGTTAAGCGGTTCATCTACGACCTGCATGGTTTAGCCTGAGCTGGTTCATTCCACTAATGAAGGAACTTGGAACGTTGGGCGGGGAAATGGGGTGAACGATCAGCCGGGTTTTCCCCCGCTATCGTGGACACTCAGTTCAGGCGGATCGCGCCGCCGGGCTAAGCGCATGTGGGGGCCGTCGAGACCGAGTAAGCAGGCACTCGATGTAATCGAAGTAATTGGTTCCGGACATGTCTCTCTCCCCGATGTACCTGGCCCTCAGTCACTGATAGAGACCAGAGAGTAACTCGTGCTGCGCCCGCCTGCCGCATCTTTTATAAGTGCCCCGCGGTCAATCAGGTCGAGGATGTCCCGGTACGCCGTATCCTGGGAGCATTTCGCCAGCTTCGCCCACTTCGAGCTGGTCATCTTGCCCTCGAAGCCATCCAGCAGTCGATTCAGTATCTTGATCTGCCGATCGTTGAGGGGCTCGGCGGCGAAGCGGTTCCAGAAGCGGGCCTTGGCGAGCACGTTTGCCAGCGTATGCTGTGATGCCGCCAGCGCCCGGCCGAGGCAGTCCAGGAACCAGGCCTGCCAGGCAGTGATGTCCAGCGCGCCTTTC
>CAZVLI010001072.1:562-1551 GCA_964627965.1 uncultured Rhodospirillales bacterium | reverse complement strand
ACTTTCCGGTAGCTGCAGAGTCGTTGGATGTGAAGTTAAAGTGTTGATTTAGAAAATGATTTTCTGGTTTCGACCTCAATACTCATAACCTGAAGGTCGTAGGTTCAAATCCTACCCCCGCAACCAAATTAAGCCCGTTAGATCAATGGTCTAGCGGGCTTTTTGATTCTTGAGTTATGCTTCGTTTTGAGTCCGGGTACCATATGGGTACCAGCGGGAACGAAGCTCCATCCAGCGACGGGGCCTGCCTGCCGCGATCTCGTATCGTCTGTAGCGATCATACGGGGTCGACGTGATCCTCGTGCAGGCATTCCGCGTGGTCGGCGAGCACCTCGATGACCCGGCACTCAGCGATGCGTCCCCCCTTGCACTGCTCGATCATCCGCTCGAGCTCGAGTTTCAGAGAATTTAGCCGGGCAATCCGGCTCTCGACGGCCTGGAGCTGCCCGCGCGCAATCCGGTCCGCCGCCTCGCAGGGCCGGTCGGGCTCGTCCGAGAGGCTCAGGAACTCCCTGATCGCGTCCAGCGGAAACCCGAGCTCCCGGCCGTGCCGGATGAAGGCCAGCCGCGCCACGTGGCTTGGCCCATAACGCCTCTGGTTGCCGGCCGTGCGAAGCGGCTGGGGCATCAGGCCGATTTCTTCGTAGTAGCGGATCGTCTGCACCTTGCAGCCGGTCTCGCGAGCCAGGCGCCCGATCGTGAAATCGTCGTTTGCCATCGAAGTTTTCCCTTGAACCTCTAGTCGCTGTAGCTCCTAGGTTAGGGATAGCACGGTCTTCCGGCCGGTTCCAGGCAGGGTGTCTCTTCATACCCTGCTGAGGGCCAAGGCGTCGGAAGCCGGTTGTATTCGTCATGCCCTTGCGAAAAGGCTCGAGAATCCATGTCCCAGCAAACCGCGGAACGACACGACCGCCCGCACCCGCCTACCTCCGATCCCCAGGTCGGCGACGCCTGTTGCGGCGGCGGTGGTGCGCGGCCAGTGGATGGCG
>CAZVLI010001072.1:0-552 GCA_964627965.1 uncultured Rhodospirillales bacterium | reverse complement strand
AGCACGGACGGATCCGCCACCCGCCACCGCTACCGTCACGTGTTCAAAGTGCAGGGGCTGGACTGCGCGGAGGAGGTCGCGACCTTGCGGCGCGAGGTCGGCCCGCTCGTGGGCGGGGACGACCGGCTCGCCTTCGATGTCCTGAGCGGCCGCATGATGGTTCTCGAAGACGCCGAGCGGGTTTCGGCGGAACAGGTCCGCGAAGCGGTGCGCATGACCGGCATGACCGCCGTCGAGTGGCGCGAGGACGACGAAGAAAGCAAGCGGGCGAGCGAACGGCACCATCGCATGCAAGCCCGGCTCACGGCCCTCAGCGGACTCTCGGTGCTCGCCGGGCTGGCGCTGCATGTCTGGCTGGCCGGTGGCTTCGCGGAGGCATTGAGACTCTTCGCCGGGCACGACGGACAGGCGATGCCGCTGCCAGAGGCGGTCGCCTACGCGCTGGCTATAGGCTTCGGCGCGCGCTTCGTGGCCGTGAAGGCCTGGTATGCCGCCCGGGCGCTGCGGCCGGACATGAACCTGCTGATGGTGATCGCGGTCGCCGGCGCGGTC
>CAZVLI010001071.1:0-1552 GCA_964627965.1 uncultured Rhodospirillales bacterium | reverse complement strand
TCGCCTGCACCTGGGCGCCGAGTTGAGCGCCGACGACGAGCAGCGCGACAAGGCGTTGGCCGACATGGCCGAGATGCAGACCATGCTGGACGAGAGCCTGGCCTTCGCGCGCGACGATGCCGCCGCCGAGCCGCGCCAGCGTCTCGACCTCGCCGCACTGCTGCAGACCGCATGCGATGATGCCAGCGGTGCCGCCTACGACGGGCCCGACCGCATGGCCTTCGAGGGGCGGCCGGTGGCACTGCGGCGCGCCTTCGACAACCTGATCGGCAATGCCTGTGTTTACGGTCAGGCCGCCGAGGTCGGATTGCGCGCCGAGCCGGATCGCTGCGTCGTCACCGTCGCCGACCGAGGCCCCGGTATCCCGGTGGACCAGCGCGAGACGGTTTTCCGCCCCTTCACCCGTCTGGAAACCTCAAGAAACCGGGAAACCGGCGGCGCCGGACTCGGTCTGGCCATCGCGCGCAGCGCCATCGCGGCGCACGGCGGCGAGATCGATCTCGCCGACCGCTCGGGCGGCGGCCTAGTGATCACCGTCATTTTGCCGCGCCCTTGATGCCACTAGATTGTCAGTTAACCATGTGGGGACGACGCTGAAGGGAGCGGACATGGCGAGGTTGCTGGGAGCCAGGTTGCTGGGGACGTGGGTGGCGGGCCTGATCGCGGCCTTCTCGGGCCAGGCGATGGCGGCCGCCAATCCGGATGCGGTTGCGGTGATCATCGGCAACCGCGACTACAAGAACGACGTGCCCGCCGTGTCCTACGCCCATCGCGATGCCGAGGCGATGAAGCGCTACGTCATCGAGGACCTTGGCTTCCGTCCCGGCAACGTGATCGAGATCAAGGACGCGACCGAGGCCGAGATGCGCTCGGTCTTCGGCTCCGAACGAAACCACCGCGGCCGCGCCTTCCAGTTCGTGCGCCCCGGTCGCTCCGACCTGTTCGTCTTCTATTCAGGCCACGGCGTACCGGGCCTGCGCGACAAGCGCGGCTACCTGCTGCCCAGCGACGCCAACCCCGATACCGCCGACATTAACGGCTACCCCATCGACCTGCTGTACGAGAACCTGCGCCAGACCGGCGCGCGTTCGATCACCGTGCTGCTCGACGCCTGCTTCTCCGGCGACAGTCCGCGCGGCATGCTGATCAAGTCGGCAAGCCCGATCTTCGTCGCGCCGAAACTGCCGACCGACGTGGAGGGCGTCACGGTCATCACCGCCGCCGGCGCCGGCCAGCTCGCGAGCTGGGACGAGGAGGCCAAGCACGGCCTGTTCACTCAGCACGTGTTGCTCGCGCTGCGCGGCACCGCGGACCAGGGCCGCTACGGCGATGGCGACGGCAAGGTGACGCTGAAGGAAGTCGAGGCCTATCTGAACGACGAGATGAGCGACCAGGCGCGGCGCAAGTACAACCGCGACCAGGTGCCGACCGTCGTCGGCAAGCCGGAGCGCGTCCTGGCCGCTTACACGCCAGGTGCGGTGGAGCGGGCCCGTGAGGCGGCGCCGAAGCCGGCACCCGCCCCCGCGGCCGTGGCGCCTGCAACGCCGAAGCC
>CAZVLI010001070.1:0-1553 GCA_964627965.1 uncultured Rhodospirillales bacterium | reverse complement strand
TCGTCCGGCAGGTCCAGCGTGGCGCCGAGCTTGCCGGCCAGCGCCATCTCCGCGACCGCGACCAGCAGGCCGCCGTCGGAAATGTCGTGGCAGGTCTTCACCCGCCCGCCGGCGATCAGGCCGCGCACGAAGTCGCCGTGCTTCTGTTCCAGGTCGAGGTCAACCGGCGGCGGCGCGCCCGCATCCGTGCCGTGCACCTGACGAAGGTACAGGGAGGCGCCGAGGTGGCCGGGCATGCCGCCGAGCAGCAGCAGCACCGACGCATCTTCGGTCAGCGCGATCGTCGCCGTGCTGTCGAGGTCGTCGATCAGGCCGATGGCGCCGACCATCGGCGTCGGCGGGATCGCCTGGCCGTTGGTCTCGTTGTAGAGCGACACGTTGCCCGACACGACCGGGAAGGTCAGCGCCTTGCAGGCTTCGCCCATGCCCTGCAGCGCGCCGACGAACTGGCCCATGATCTCCGGCCGCTCCGGGTTGCCGAAGTTCAGGCAGTCGGTGATCGCCAGCGGCTTGGCGCCGACGGCGGTCAGGTTGCGCCAGGCTTCCGCCACCGCCTGCCGCCCGCCGGTGACCGGCTCGGCCTGGCAATAGCGCGCGGTACAGTCAGCGGTCACGGCCAGCGCCCGGTTCGAGCCGTGGATGCGCACGACGCCGGCATCGCCACCGGGGCGGCTCACCGAGTCGGCCATCACCATGTGGTCGTACTGTTCCCAGATCCAGCGCCGCGAGCACAGGTCGGGCGAGGTCATCAGCTGCTGCAGCGCGTCCAGCGGGGCGACATTGGACTGCGTCGCCGGCGCCTCGGCCGGGGCCGGCGAAGGCTCGTGCGGCCGGTTGTAGATCGGCGCGTTCTCGACCAACGGACGGACCGGGATGTCGGCATAGGTCTCGCCGTGGTGCTTCACGGGCAGCCGGCCGGTGTCGGTCAGCCGGCCGACGGTGGCGGCGTCCAGGCCCCACTTGGCGAAGATCGCCTTGGCCTGCTCCTCCGCCTCCGGGCGCAGCACCATGAGCATGCGCTCCTGGCTTTCGGAGAGCATGAGTTCGTAGGCGGTCATGCCGGTCTCGCGCGCCGGCACCGCGTCGAGGTCGAGCTCGATGCCCATGCCGCCCTTGTCGGCCATCTCCACCGACGAGCAGGTCAGGCCGGCCGCGCCCATATCCTGGATGCCGATGATCGCGTCGGTCGCCATTAGTTCCAGGCAGGCTTCGATCAGCAGTTTCTCGGTGAATGGATCGCCGACCTGGACCGTGGGGCGCTTCTCCTCGGTCTCGTCGTCGAACTCCGCCGAGGCCATGGTGGCGCCGTGGATGCCGTCGCGGCCGGTCTTGGCGCCGACATAGATCACCGGATTGCCGACGCCGGCGGCCGCCGCATAGAAGATCCGGTCGGCCTGGGCGATGCCGACGGTCATCGCGTTGACCAGGATGTTGCCGTTGTAGCCGGCGTCGAATGCGGCGTTGCCCGCCACCGTCGGCACGCCGACGCAGTTGCCGTAGCCGCCGATGCCGGCGACCACGCCGCTGACCAGGTGCCGCGTCGTCGGGTGGTT
>CAZVLI010001069.1:0-1553 GCA_964627965.1 uncultured Rhodospirillales bacterium | reverse complement strand
GGCGACGCGATCTTCACCGGGCCGAACTCGGTCGCGGTGCGCACCACCGGCGGCCAGCGCGAAGTGACCGCCCAGAATCTGTTGATCGCGGTCGGCACCCGTCCGCAGCGCAGCTCCGAACTAGTCGCCGACCTGCCGACCGTGATCACCTCCGACGACATCCTCGGTCTGAAGGAACTGCCGCGGTCGATGATCGTCATCGGCGCCGGCGTGATCGGGATCGAGTACGCTTCGATGTTCGCCCAGCTCGGCGTGAAGGTGACGGTGATCGATGGCCGTAACCGGCCGCTGGAGTTCCTCGACGGCGAGATCGTCGACGAGCTGATCCACCAGCTTCGCAACCACATGGTGACCTTCCGCCTCGGCGAGACGGTCGAGCGTATCGAGCACCGCGACGGCCCGCCGCAGCAGGCGCTGGTGTTCCTGGAATCCGGCAAGCGCATGGTTGCCGACCTGGTGCTGGCGTGCACCGGCCGCGTCGGCGCGTCCGAAGCGCTGGACCTGTCGCGCGCCGGCCTCAATGCCGACGAGCGCGGCCGGATCACGGTTGACGACCACTTCCGGTCCGAGGTGCCGCACATCTTCGCGGCCGGCGACATCATCGGCTATCCCAGCCTGGCCGCGACCTCGTCCGAGCAGGGCCGCTTGGCCGCCTGCCACGCCTTCGGCGTCGAGGCCGAGCCGATGTCGTCGCACTTCCCGATCGGCATCTACGCGATCCCGGAAATCTCCATGGCCGGCGAGACCGAGCAGGCGCTGACCAAGGCCAAGGTGCCGTACGAGACCGGCGTCGCGCGCTACCGCGAGATCGCCCGCGGTCAGATCCTGGGCGACGATTCCGGCATGCTGAAGCTGATCTTTCATGCCGAGAACCGCAAGCTGCTCGGCGTCCATGTCATCGGCACCGGCGCCACCGAGCTGGTGCATATCGGCCAAGCCGTACTCGGCCTCGGCGGTGGCGTCGACTACTTCATGAACACGGTGTTCAACTATCCGACGCTGGCCGAGTGCTATAAGGTCGCCGCGCTCGACGCCTACAACAAGCTGACGCTTTAGCCTTTTTCGCAAGATCACGTCATGGCCCGGCTTGTCCGGGCCATCCACGTCGTTCGGCCGCCGCTGTTGCCGACAAACGCCGCGACTCGGTAAGCGTCCTCGGCCGGAGGCGGCCGCACGACGTGGATGCCCCGCATGAAGCGGGGCATGACGAGCTTCTTGGGTAGCAGCCTAGAACTTCGCCGGCACGTACATCTGCGGTGGTATGGGGCCGCGGATGTAGTCCGGGTTGCGCACCCGCTTGGGCAGGTGCACCGGGTCGCGCTCGATCTCGTCGAACGGCACCTGGGTCAGCAGGTGGCTGATGCAGTTCAGCCGCGCGCGCTTCTTGTCGACGGCTTCGACCACCCACCACGGCGCTTCCTTGATATGCGTCCGCTCCAGCATCGCTTCCTTGGCCTTGGTGTAGGCCTCCCAGCGGCGCCGGGATTCCAGGTCCATCGGGCTCAGCTTCCACTGTTTGATCGGGTCGTGGATCCGCATCAGGAAGCGGTTGT
>CAZVLI010001068.1:0-1553 GCA_964627965.1 uncultured Rhodospirillales bacterium | reverse complement strand
TCCAAGGCGCTGGCGGCGGAGGTCGCGACCCGGGGAATCACCGTCAATTGTGTCGCGCCGGGCATGATCCGCACCCCGATGACCGACGCGCTCACCGACCAGCAGCGCGAGCGTATCGTCGCCGCGATCCCCACCGGCCGGCTTGGCGAGGCGGACGAGGTCTCGCCCGCGGTGCTGTTTCTGGCCAGCGACGAGGCACGTTATGTCACCGGCCAGACGCTGCACGTGAACGGCGGAATGGCCATGATCTGAGGCCGCCACGGCGGCCCGTTGGCGCGCTGGCGTTGGCGCGGGAGATGTGTTACCAAGCGGCGCTTTTCGCCGGACCACCCCTTGACCGGACCTACGGTGGGGTGGCAAAAGCGCCGGTAGAACAAAGGTTTAGCCAAGGCGACGTTTGATGTCGCGGCGGCATGAGCGCGGATCGGCCCACCGTTGCGGACGACCGTATAGAACACACAATGGCAGTGTAAGGACGAGGGTTGGGAATGAGCGACATCGCCGAACGCGTGAAGAAGATCGTTGTCGAGCACCTGGGCGTGGAAGAGGACAAGGTCTCCGAGGGGGCCAGCTTCATCGACGATCTGGGCGCCGACAGTCTCGACACCGTCGAGCTGGTCATGGCCTTCGAGGAAGAGTTCGGGATCGAGATTCCGGATGACGCCGCGGAAACCATCCTGACCGTGAAGGACGCCATCAAGTTCATCGAGGGCAACGCCTCGTCCTGACCCTGCCGAGGCCGCGCCATGCGGACGTCGGGTGTTGTTTGACGGGCTGAGCAAGGACGAACGATGAGGCGTGTTGTCGTAACCGGATTGGGTCTGGTGACGCCGCTGGGCGTTGGCGTGGAAGCTGTGTGGAAGCGGCTCCTGGCCGGCGAGTCCGGTGCGCGGCCGATCCAGAAGTTCGATACCTCCGACCTGCCGGCGAAGATCGCCTGCGAGGTGCCGCGCGGCGGCGCCGAGCCGGACTTCAACGCCGACGACTGGGTCGACCCGAAAGAGCAGCGGCGCATGGATGAGTTCATCATCTTCGCGCTCGCCGCCGCCGACCAGGCGATCGCCGATGCCGGCTGCGCGCCGACCGATGCCGAATCGGCCGAACGCACCGGTGTCATGATCGGCTCCGGCATCGGTGGCCTGCCGGGCATCGAGGGGGCCTCGGTCACGCTGCACGAGCGCGGCCCGCGCCGAATCAGTCCGTTCTTCATCCCCGGCCGGCTGATCAATCTGGCCTCCGGCTACACCTCGATCCGTCATGGCCTGAAGGGCCCGAACCACTCCGTGGTCACGGCCTGCTCGACCGGCGCGCACGCCATCGGCGACGCCAGCCGGCTGATCCAGTGGGGCGACGCCGACGTGATGGTCGCCGGCGGCGCGGAGGCCGCGATCTCGCGCCTCGGCATTGCCGGCTTCGCCGCCTGCAAGGCGCTGTCGACGCACTACAACGACACCCCGGAGAAGGCCTCGCGCCCCTGGGACGAGGGCCGCGACGGCTTCGTCATGGGTGAGGGCTCGGGCCTGTTGATCCTCGAAGAGTGGGAGGCCGCCAAG
>CAZVLI010001067.1:0-1557 GCA_964627965.1 uncultured Rhodospirillales bacterium | reverse complement strand
AACGCCGGCACCGCCAGGGCGCTCGGCATCAAGGCCGGCGACAGGGTGCTGCACCGCATCTTCGGCAACTAAGCAGTCCCGTTATCGCGAGTTTGGCATTGCCCGAGGCGGTGGCGGGCCATCCACGTCGGCATGCCGCCTTGCCTGTTGCAGGACGGGTCAGCCGCAGCGCTGGGCCTCGAACTTGGCGCTGGACGAGGAGTCCAAGCGCCGGTGCTTCACCTCCGCGGCGCGGTCCGCATTCTTCAGCATTTTGTCGACCCAGCCGCCTATCAACTTCTCCGCGCGCCGCTTGGCGTCGCGTTCGCTGGTGGCGTGGAACGGCTTGCGTGTCGCGCGGATCCGACCTTCCAGCTTCCGGAGCTCGGCCGCGGTGGCCTCACGCTCGTACGTCAGGTGCTTGCGCTCGTGCTCCAGCGTCACCTTGTACTCGCAACTACCCCGCCGCGACGCCTCCGCGATGTAGATCGTCACCGGGCTCAACTCGACCGTGACCTCGACCCGTTGCAGCGCCACGCAGACGCCGCCGCCGTCGGCATCGTAGATCTTGTAGCTGGTCTTGAATCGCGACTTCTTTTCCACGTGGATCTTGCCCATGAGGATGGTGTCGCCACGGCCGCGCTGCGACTTCAGGACGGTATGCGGCAGGTCGTTGCGGATCTTCGGCTTGGCGACCTTCAACTGGGTGCGCGGCTCGGCCCGGAACGTCTTCAGGTCGGCGCACGGGTCGGCAGCCAGCACCGGCGTCCAAAGCAGGATGCCGAGCACGGTCAGAAGCACCAGTCTCACTTACGCTGCCAGCGCGGGCACTTCGCCAGGCTGCCTCGGATGTTGGACTGGATGTCGAGATAGCCGTGGCCGCGCTTGGCGACCTTGGTGGCGCGCTTCAGCAACGTCTTCGACCATTTGTCGATACGGCGCTCGATCGTCTTCAACGCTTCCGCCTCGGCGTCGCCATGCACCCAGCGGGCCGGCTTGGCGATCTCCTTCCGGATCTCCAGCAGCGCCTTCTTCAGCGCGCCTCGCTCATATGCCACGTGGTCGCGCTCGTGCAGCATGGTCACATCGTAAGTGCAGCTGCCCTCGTGCACATGGTCGGCGATGAAGATGCGCAGGATCGTGTGCACGATCGCAAGGTTCACCTCGCGCAGCGCGACGCAGACGCCATTGCCATCTGGCGCGTCGATCGTTTCGACCTCGTAGCTGTGGTCGGTTGCGCGGGCGAACTGTGTCAGGCCGAGCAGCGAGGCGCGAGTCGCGCCGGGAATCGTCTTCAGCTCGTTGTAGGGGATGTCGTTGCGCACCTTCGGCTCGGGCGAGCGCAAGGCGGTCTTCGCCGTCGGCACGTAGCGTTCCAGGCCGTCACAGGGGCTCGCCGCGAGCGCCGGCGCGGCCGCCAGACAGGCCAGTGCCGCCACGCTTGCCGCGGCGCAGCGAAAGCGCATAGATTGCCGCCCACGTGCGGCACGGTGATTGCCGGCCGCCACCGGATTGCGGGGAGTGGCGCAGCCTGGTAGCGCATCTGCTTTGGGAGCAGAGGGTCGCTGGTTCGAATCC
>CAZVLI010001066.1:0-1557 GCA_964627965.1 uncultured Rhodospirillales bacterium | reverse complement strand
AGCGCAGGATCTCGGCGATGTCGTGTTCGCGGCCGCGCACGGGCCCATTACCGTTGGCGCCGTTCTCGAAGTTCTCCTTGCCGTCGCGCACGACGATGCCGATCGGCATGTCGGACGCGATCACTTTCCACATCGCCTTGCTGGCGAGCAGCTCGCGTTTCAGCCAGTCGATCTGCTCCCGGCCGAGGAAGTCGGCGATGCCACCCGCCAGCGTCTGGTTGTTCGGGCTGTTCGGGCCGCGGAAGGTGCGCATGTCGAGGAAGAAGACGTCGAGCAGCGGGCCGTAGCTGATCTTGCGATGTACCTGCTCCGGCGCATTCGCGGTCGGCCGGATCGGCATGTACTCCAGGAACGCGCGGTTGGCGCGTGCGGAGAGCAGCGCCGCGCTCTTCACCTTGTAACGGTCGTCCGAGATCAGCATCTCGTCCGGATACCAGTTGTTGGTGGTCTCGTGGTCGTCCCACTGCGCCATCATCGGCACTTCGGCGGCCATCGCCCGGACGTTCTCGTCCAACAGGTTGTAGGCGAAGTTGGCGCGGAACTCGTGCAGCGTCTCGGCGACCTTGGTCTTCTCCTCGACGAGCACGTTCTTCCAGATCGTGCCGTCCTCCAGGGCGACTTCCGACTTCATCGGGCCGTCGGCGTAGATCGTGTCGCCGCAGTGGATGAAGAAGTCCGGCCGATGCTTGCGCATGACCTCGTAGATCTTCATGCCGCCCCAATCGGTGTTGATGCCCCAGCCCTGGCCGGCGGTGTCGCCCGACCAGACGAAGCTGACGTCGCGGCGGGTCGCCGGCGCCGAGCGCAACCGGCCGACCATCGGCTCGCTGGTCACGTTCACGTCCGACAGATCCTGCCAGGTCATGCGGTAGAAGATTTCCTGGTCGGCCGGCAGGCCGGTCAGGTCGAGCTTCGCGGTGTAGTCGGTCTCGGCCAGTGCGGCCGGACCGCGCACCTTGTGGGCGTTCTTGAAGGACTCGGTGGTCGACACCTCGACCCACAGCCGCGCCGGCTTGTCGGCGCGGGCCCAGACCATGGCGGCATCCGCCGACACGTCGCCGGACTGGATGCCATGGGTGAATTGCGGCCGGCCGCTCATGGCGATGGCCGGGAAGCCGGTGGCCAGTAGGCCCCCCGCGGCGGCGCCGGTGCCGAGCAGCCGGCGGCGCGTGAGGTGCAGTTTCGTCATCGGAAGTCCCCGCTCGTCCGTGGTGTGGGCCGCCACGCTAGCGAGTGGGCATTGCGGGTCGATGGCCGAACCGCGATGGTTTGGTGACGTCGGCTCAGCCAGTCCACAGCGGCAGCGAGGCCGCCGCCGACAGCGCGCACAGGGAGAGCGCCAGCCGGCGGAAGAATCGTTCGCTGGCGAAGCGGAAGCCGCTGGCCCCGGCGAAGATCGCGATCACGTAGACCGGCGCCAGCACCGCCGCGATGCCGAGGCGGTCGGGCGTGAACAGGCCCTGGGTGGTGAAGGCCAAGGCACTGTTGAAGCTGTTCGGGAAGAAGAAGCTGATGATGTTGGCGCGCACGATGGCCACCGCGCCGCCGGCGCCGAGC
>CAZVLI010001065.1:0-1558 GCA_964627965.1 uncultured Rhodospirillales bacterium | reverse complement strand
CGTCCTTGGCATCCGGGTCCTTCATCTTCTTCCACGGCTCGTTCTTCACCAGGTATTGGCTGACCTCGTGCAGCAGCTTCCAGACGCTCTGCAAAGCCTCGTGGAAGGCCCAATTGTCCATGTGGCGACGATAGTCGGCGACGACCTTCTCTGCCGAGGCGCGCAGATCATCGCCCGGCGTCGGCGGCAGGTGATCGTCGAAGGCACGGCGGGAGAGCGTCACCAGGCGACTGACGGAATTGCCGAGGTCATTCGCCAGCTGACCGTTGTAGCGCTCGACGAAGCCTTCGTCGGAAAAGCTCGCATCCTGGCCGAAAGCCATCTCGCGCAGCAGGTAGAAACGCAGCGGATCGTGTCCGAACTCCTTGATCAAGTGATCGGGGTTGACGATATTGCCCGTCGACTTGGACAACTTCTTATCGTCTTTCAGCCACCAGCCGTGGGCCCAGACGGTCGACGGCAGCGGCAGCCCGGCGGACATCAGGAAGGCCGGCCAGTAGACGGCGTGGAAGCGCAGGATGTCCTTGCCGACGACGTGCAGCGCCGGCCAGTACTTCGCGTACAGGCCATCCTGGTCCGGGTAGCCGAGCGCGGTGATGTAGTTGGTCAGCGCGTCGAGCCAGACGTACATGATGTGCTTGTCGTCGCTCGGCACCGGCACGCCCCAGGTGAAGCTGGTACGACTGACCGACAGGTCGCGCAGACCGCTCTTCACGAAGCTCACCACCTCGTTGCGACGGCTCGGCGGCAGGATGAAGTCCGGGTTCTTGTCATAGAACTCCAGCAGCCGGTCCTGCCACGCGGACAGCTTGAAGAAGTAGCTCGGCTCCTCGACCCATTCGACCTCGGCGCCGGATGGCGCCAGCTTGGTGCCGTCCGGGCCGTCGGTGAGTTCTTCCTCGCCGTAGAAGGCCTCGTCGCGCACGGCGTACCAGCCGGCATACTGGCCGAGATAGATATCGCCGGCGTCGACGATGCGCTGCCAGATCGCCTGGCTGGCGGCCAGATGGCGCGGTTCGGTGGTGCGGATGAAGTCGTCGTTGGAAACGTTCAGCACCTCGGCCAGATCGCGGAAGTTCTGCGAGACGCCGTCGCAGAATGCCAGCGGATCGACCCCGGCGGCGGCGGCCGACTTGGCCACCTTCTGGCCGTGCTCGTCGGTGCCGGTCAGGAACCGCACGTCCTTGCCATCCAGCCGCATGAACCGGGCCAGCACATCGCACGCCAGGGTCGTGTAGGCGTGGCCGATGTGCGGCTTGTCGTTCACGTAGTAAATCGGCGTGGTGACGTAGAACGTGTTCGGGGCGGCCATCGTTTCAGGGTCCAATGCCGGCGGTCTAATGCCAAAAAGGGCCGCCCCTGTTCGCTATGCGCGGGCGGCCTGTTCCAGTGCCAGAAAGATCGCCAGCACCGCCTGTTTGCGGTCCAGATTGACCGCGTCGGTGCGGGCGACAAGCTGGGTGACCTTTTCCCATACGTCCACCCAGCGATCAAGGTTGCCCGCCGCCAGCCGCTGCGCCGCCGCGCATCGTGCCGGCGGAGGTCACCTTCGGGACGG
>CAZVLI010001064.1:0-1564 GCA_964627965.1 uncultured Rhodospirillales bacterium | reverse complement strand
GTTCCTGGCGGAAGGCACGGTGGCCCGGGAACTGGGCGCCCTGCAGGAGAAGTATGCCGACACCGACATCGGCTCCTATCCGTTCCATCGGCAGGGGCGGTTCGGCACGTCGCTGGTGATCCGATGCCAGGATCCGGCGCGGCTCGCGGCGGCCTACGATGACCTGCGGGCCATGCTGGTATCGCTCGGTGGCGAGACGATCGAGGATCCCGACAAGACCGGCTGATGCGAATAGGACTTGCGGAGCCGGCCGAGACTCGGTCTAGGCTTCGCCCATGAGTCCCGCGCCCACCGTTCTGATCCGACCCGCCGTCCTGGCCGATGCCAGCCCGATGGCGCAGGTCTATGTGCGCAGCTGGCGTTCTTCCTACGGCGGCATCGTGCCGCGTTTGGTGCTGAGCGCGTTGTCCGTGCCGCACGAGACGACCTACTGGCGCGACGCGCTACGCCGGCCGCCACCCGGCCGCCATGCCCTGGTGGCCGAGCGTCGTGGCCACGTCGTCGGCTTTGCCACCTGCGGTCCCTGTCGCGAGGGCGCCGACGCCGACCGGCTCGGCGAGGTCTACACCATCTACCTGCTGGCCGACGCGCAGCGCCAAGGCTTCGGCCGTCGCCTGTTGGCCGAGTGCACGGCACAGATGATGGCCGACGGCATCAAGCGCGTGTGCATCTGGGTCCTGCGCGACAACCCGGCGCGGCGGTTCTACGAGGCGCTGCACGGCGAGCTCGACGACGAGAAGACGGTGTCGATCTCCGGCGCGCCGCTTGCCGTCGTGCGCTACACCTGGGACGATATCGCCTGGCTGGAAGAAGCCGCCGCCGAGCTGAGCGGCATCGACCTGCCGGGGATGCTGACCGCTTGAGCGAGCTGCGCTTGCGGCCGGCGACCGAGGGTGACTTGCCCTGGATCGTCGAGTTGGAATGGCGCCCCGACATGCTGGCCTTCATCGGCGGCTCCGACCTGGCGGAGCATCGAGACTTCCTGGCCAATCCCGATTTCACGCAGATCATCGCCGAGGACAGCAGTGGTGCGCCTGTCGGCTACGCGCTGACCGAGGGCTACGTGTCGATGCCGGGCGAGCTGCTGCTGCGCCGCATCGGCGTCACCGCGACCGAGCGCGGTACCGGCAGTGAGTTTCTACGGCAGCTGATCGACGACGCGTTCGCCGCCGGTCGGGCGCGCTACAAGCTGCGGGTCTTCGAGGACAACCATCGGGCGCGCCGGCTGTACGCGCGCTTCGGCTTTGTCGACGACCCGGACGGCGCGCCGCTGCAGCACACCCGCCGCGACGGCACCGAGTGCCAGTCGTTCGCGCTGGTGCTCTACCGCGAGGCCTGGCGCGCCTAGGCGACCGTGACGGTGGTGGTCGTTGTCGTCGTGGTGGTCGCCGTCGTCGTCGTGGACTCGTCGGAACTTTCCTCCGTCGTCTCGGCCGGCTCGTCGCTTTCCGCCGGCGGGGCGAAGCGCGCCTCCAGGAACTGACCGAACGCATCCTGCTCACGCAGGTCTGCGACGAAGTCGCGGAAGGCGCTCTTCAGCTCCCCGTAGAAGCCGCGGATCTCT
>CAZVLI010001063.1:0-1564 GCA_964627965.1 uncultured Rhodospirillales bacterium | reverse complement strand
GTCGCCCTCCTGCGCCGCCTGGGTCATCGCGAACCGCGCGTTCGGATGGCCGGCCGGCAACTCCAGCGCCGCCAGCAGTCCGGACAACTCGGCGGCAGGCCACGGCGCGCCGTAGACCGCCGTCGGCATCACCCCGTTGCGGATCGTGTAGACCGTGAGTTCCGGGGTGTAGAACGGCGTGTGGTATTCGCCGGTGACCGTGCCACCGGCGCAAGCGGATAGCACGGCCGCGAACCCCGCCGCGGCCGTGCAGCTAAGTCTTTTCTTCATGCGCCGAGTTTAGCAGCCGGCGAGGAAGCCGGGGCAGTCGGAATCGATGTTCGGATTGCGCGTCGGCAGCAGGCGCGACAGCATCACCTGCATGGCGTTCTTAAACGCCGGGTCCGACGGGCTTGCCGGCCGTACGGTCACCAGCTCGATCTCGCTGGCCAGGCCCTCGCCCTGACAGAACGCGGCCATCACCGACATCTTGCCACCGGCTGCCGGCGGCGCGCCGACATCACCCTTCATCCGGCATAGCTTGTCGCCGCCCGGCGTCGGTCCGCCGCCGTTGAACAGCAGCACCACGCGACCGTCCTCGCCGGCCTCGGCCTTCGGCGTCGCCGCGAACGGCACCTGCACGTGGCCACCAGGCATCTGCATGTTGCTGGCGACCTGCTCGCCGGAATTCGGACCGAACGGCTGGCCATAGACCGCGACCGGCATGTAGCCCTCCCTGGCGGCATAGTTCACCAGGCTGGGCGTGTAGAAGGCTTGATAGTTCTCGCCGTAGAGCGTGCCGCCGCCAGTCTGGCAGGCGCTCAAGAGGCCGCCCACCGCGGCGGCCAGGATCGAAAGTCGCAAACGCATGTCCGTTACCTCCTGCGGGCCGGACCTCCCACCCAGAAGATGTTTGGCCGAGAGGCGCTTTCGGCAAGGGCGGTGCCACAAAGGCTACCGGCCACCCCAGAGTTTCACGTCGCTAGATGTCGAGGTCCGTCACGAATGCGGCGTTTTCCTGGATGAACTGGAACCGCAGTTCCGGCTTGCGGCCCATCAGCCGGTCGACCAGCGAGTCGGTGTCCTTTGCCTGCTCTTCCGGGATCTCGACCTTCAGCAGGGTCCGGTTCGCCGGATTCATCGTCGTCTCGCGGAGCTGCGCCGGCGGCATCTCGCCCAGGCCCTTGAAGCGGCTGATCTCGACCTTGCCGCGTCCGCTGAACTCGGTTTCCAGCAACTCGTCCTTGTGCGCGTCGTCGCGTGCATAGGCGGTCTTGCCGCCCTGGCTCAGCCGGTAGAGCGGCGGTAGCGCCAGGTAGAGGTGGCCGTCGCGTATCACCTGCGGCAGTTCGCGGTGGAAGAAGGTGAGCAAGAGCGAGGCAATGTGCGCGCCGTCAACGTCGGCGTCGGTCATGATGGTGATCTTGTCGTAGCGCAGGTCGTCCTCGCGATATTTCGCGCCGGTGCCGCAGCCCAGCGCCTGCACGAGGTCGGAGAGCTCCTGGTTCGCTTGCAGCTTGCCGGAGCCGGCGCTGGCGACGTTCAGGATCTTGCCGCGCAAGGGCAGGATGGCCTGGGTCTCGCG
>CAZVLI010001062.1:0-1566 GCA_964627965.1 uncultured Rhodospirillales bacterium | reverse complement strand
GGATATGCGACTCCAGCAGCTCTTCGATGCGCTCCACCACGGGCCGGTCAGCCTCGGAAATCGGGGATTCCGGCACCACTGGCGCTGACGTCAACACAGGCTCGCCGGCCGCCAGGTGCGCCTCGATCATCGCCGCCACGCGGGCTTCCAGTTCCCCCGTCCAGTCCGCTTCCGCGGTGACCGTGACAAAGTCGCGACCCAGGAAAACGCCGCTCACGCCCCCGGCTTCGAACAGCCGCGCCGCCAGCGGCGAGCCTGCGCGCGCCGCCTCGGCATCCGGAAAGTCGGCGGTGCCGTCGCTCAGGATGTCGTCGGCGAGCAGGAACTTCAGCGTCGCCGGGTTCGGCGTCGGTTGCGTGGTGATGGACATAGCGCGAACCTATGGCAATTCCGTCCCGCCGGCACGATCTATATCCTTTGCATATGTTACGTGGCGGCGAGGCTGCCATGATCGAGGGACATGCAGCAGACCGTCACACATCTCGTCCGGCCGCCCGACGACGACGAACCGCACTACCATCCGAACTGGTCGACGCACCCGGTCGCGACTTGGCTGGTGGAGCGTGCCGGCCGGCTGACCAGCCGGGCCGCCTTCCTGGCGGCGCTGTGCGAACAGCTGGTCGCGCACAACATGCCCCTGTTCCGAGTTTCGATGGGCGTGCAGTCGGTACACCCGGAAATCTTCGCCCGGAACGTGCGCTGGCAGCGGGGGCAAAGCGAGGTCGACGAGATCGACCGGCCCTATGCCATCCGCGGCGGCCCGGAATACCTGAACTCGCCGGTGCGCCTGATCCACGAGGGCGCGGGCGCGCTGCGGCGGCGGCTGGAGGGCGACCACCCACGGCTCGACTTCCCGCTGCTCGTCGATCTGAAGGCGGCCGGCTGTACCGACTACGTGATCATGCCGCTGACGCGTTCGACCGGTGAGCCGAACTACATCTCCTGGTCGACCGACCGCGCCGGCGGCTTCGAGATCGAGGAACTCACCATCCTCTACGACCTGCTGCCGCTGATCGCGCTCCGGGTCGAGCTGACGACAAGCTATGACGCCACGTCGACGCTGCTCACCACCTATCTCGGCCGGGCGGCGGCGCAGCGCGTGCTGGACGGCCGGGTCCGGCGCGGCCAGGTGGAAAGCCTGCGCGCGGCGGTGTTCTTCTCCGACCTGCGCGGCTTCACCACGGCCGCCGACCGGCTGCCGCCGGAGGCGGTGATCGACCTGCTCGACGACTACATGGAACTGGTCGGCCGCCCGATCTACGAGCATGGCGGCGAGATCCTGAAGTTCATTGGCGACGGCATCCTGGCGATCTTCTCCGCCGAGCCGGATGCGGCCGACGCCTGCTGCCGCGCGCTCACCGCCGCGCGCGACGCGCAACTCGCCCTGAAGCGCACCGCCAACGGCCGCGAGGCCGCCGGCAAGCCGCCGCTCAGCGTTGGCATCGGCCTGCACTTCGGCGACGTGCAGTTCGGCAATATCGGCGCCCGCGACCGCCTCGACTTCACCGTCATTGGCCGCGCGGTCAACGAGGTGGAGCGGGTGGAGGGCCTGTGCAAGGAGCTGTC
>CAZVLI010001061.1:0-1572 GCA_964627965.1 uncultured Rhodospirillales bacterium | reverse complement strand
ACGCCGGAACTGCCCCAGGGGTGGCAGCGCGCGATGCGGCGCAGGCCCAGCCAGGTGCCGCGCAGCGCGCCGTGGCGCCCCAGCGCCTCCAGCATGTAATTGGAGCAGGTCGGAAAATGCCGGCAATGCGGCCCCAGCAGCGGGGAGAGGGCGACCTGGTAAAGGCGTATGCCCCGGCGCAGCAGGGCAGCGGCGGCGCCGGCGCGGGCGGGGCCGGTGTTCTCAGCGGCCGTCGTGGGGCAGGCAGGCCCCGGGCACTCAGGCTTCGGATTCGCTGCCGGCTTGTTCATGCCGTTCGAAGTAGGCCGGCTTGGCAAAGCGCCGTGAGCAGTAGTAGCAATCGACCGACGGCTTGCCATCGAACAACAGGTACACCATGGGGTGGCCCAGCGCGCCGCCGCCGCCGTTGCAGCCGACGGATTCCTCACCCTCGTCAACGCGTATAATTTTGGTCGGTTTCAAGCGCTTTCATCCGTAGGACGTCGCGCTTATTCTACACTAATAACGCTGCGGCCCGGCGCCGGCCCGGGCCCGGATCAGGCCGCAAAACGGGCCGCGAAATGGGCCGCCAACCGGGGCCGGGAGGACTGTCAGGCGTGGATGAAATCCGCTTCACCGAAGATCATGAATGGGTGCGCATCGACGATAGCGGCGTCGCCCTGGTAGGCATCAGCGACTACGCGCAGTCGGAGCTCGGCGACATCGTGTTCGTCGAGCTGCCGGATGCGGGCCACGAGGGCAGCCAGGGCGAGGAAATCGCCGTCATCGAATCGGTCAAGGCCGCCGGCGAGATCAAGCTGCCGCTGTCCGGGACCGTGGTAGCCGCCAACGAGCGCCTCGAGGATGAACCGGAGATCATCAACCAGGCGCCGCTGGACGACGGCTGGCTGTTCAAGCTCAAGCCCGACAGCCCGGCGGAGTTCGACAACCTCATGGACGAGGAAGCCTACGCCGCGTTCATCGCGTCGCTGGACTGAACCGAAGCGGAGACCAGGCCATGCAGCTTTACGTTTTCCCTCCCTCGCCCAACGCCATGAAGGTAATGTCCCTGGCCAACTACCTGAAGGCCGACGTGGAGTTCGTGAACGTCGACCTCACGAAGGGCGAACAGCAGTCTGAATCCTTCCTCGCGCTCAACCCCAACGGCAAGATGCCGGTCCTGGTGGACGGCGATTTCGTGCTGTGGGAGTCCAACGCCATTCTGCAGTACCTGGCCGACAGCGCCGGCAGCGATCTCTACCCGGACAGTCCGCAGGCTCGCGCCGACATCGCGCGCTGGCTGTTCTGGCAGACGGCGCACCTGGGCCCGGCCATCGGCAAGGTGTTTTTCGAGATCCTGATCAGGCAGGGCATGATGGGCGAGCAGCCCGACGCGGCCGCAGTGGAGGCGGGCATGAACGAGTTCCGCCAGCATGCCGCCTGCCTGGAGCGGCAGCTGGACGGCCGGGCCTTCGTCACCGGTGAACTGTCCGTCGCCGATTTCGCCATCGGCGCCTGGCTGACTTACGCCGATGCAACGGCGCTGCCGCTGTCGGAGTTTCCCCGCATCTCGACCTGGTACCACGACCATGT
>CAZVLI010001060.1:0-1574 GCA_964627965.1 uncultured Rhodospirillales bacterium | reverse complement strand
GGTGGTGATATCGCGGACCGATTCGGCAAATACCCAACGTTGGCCGGTCTGCGCGAGTGACGCCGCCTCCGGGGCGATGTTGCCGACGTTTTGCACCATCGTCGTCGTGCCGGAGCGGAGACCTTCCACGGCTGCCAGGGTGGACATGACCGTTGCCTCCTCCCTGCTCAGGAGGCTGGCCGGGCTTCGCGGCAGGTTGAGACTGTTCGGAAAGCCGTAGTCTTCATTGAATCCCTTGGCGATCGTAGCCGCCAGGTGCGCATGGCAGTTGATCAGTCCCGGCAACAGCGCCTTGCGGCGACTGTCGTAAATCGTCGCCTGCGGGAACCTCTCGAGAATCTCGTCGGTATCGCCAATTTCGACGATGACGTCATCCTGAACGGCAAGGCTTGCGTCGCGGAGCGTTCGGCGGTCGGCGTCATTGGTTACGATCGTCGTGTGTGCAAAAACGGTCGTTGTGCTGTTATCCCGATCTGTTTGCGCTTTCGGGTCGCTGCCCGGAAACAGACTCGCCCCAAGCGCCGTTCCGGCGCCGATTAGTACGTCGCGTCGGCTGAAGTCGCCCGGCAGGGCTGATACCGCGCCTTCGCGGCGAGATCGGTCCTCTTGCATCAGTATCTCCCGTTACAAACCGCAGCTTATCTCTTTCGCGGCCATCCGCAATCCTCGCACAGGACGGGCGACAGAAGATCGCACGGCGAACGACGATCACTCGTCCGGATTCCCCGACTAAACTCGCACTGATCGAGCATGCACCCGTACGTTGATCTGATGTTACGCTTCGGGGGCGAACACAAAGGAGCGCACAACTTGGCAGCAGATGCCGTTCGGGACGAGGAAGACAGTCGTCCAACAGAAAAACACAAGATTGTCGGTCGCATACTGGGCCCGGCAATCTTTGTGTTGATGCTCATTGCCGGCGAAGCACAAACCGTCATGCCCGAGTCCGCATGGCGTGCCGCCGCCGCCGGGCTGTGGATGGCGGTCTGGTGGGCTACTGAGGCCATTCCTGTTCCAGCGACAGCGCTGCTGCCACTGGTCCTGTTCGGACCGCTGGACCTGGCCAGCATCCGGGACGCAGCGGCCCCTTACGCGAATCCCACGATATTCCTGTTCATGGGTGGCTTCATTCTTGCGCTCGCACTCGAGCGCTGGAATCTGCACAGGCGAATAGCACTCGCTATTCTCGACAAGACCGGCACCGACGGTCGCAGGCTGATCGGCGGCTTCATGCTCGTTTGTGGCTTGCTCAGCATGTGGATGACGAACACGTCGACCACGATCATGCTGCTACCCATCGCCGTGTCCGTCGTTGGCGCCATACGCGATAACGTGCCGGATGTATCTCCGGAGCGCCTCGCTAACTTCCAGATCGCGATGCTCCTCGGTCTTGCGTACTCGGCCAGCATCGGCGGGTTGGCGACTTTGGTGGGTACACCGCCAAATGCGCTCCTGATCGGTTATCTCGCGGAAAATTATCAGCTCGATATAAGTTTCGCTCGCTGGATGGCCGTCGGGATACCGGTGACTGTGATCATGTTGCCCGTCGCCTGGATTGCGCTCACGCGATTCCT
>CAZVLI010001059.1:0-1575 GCA_964627965.1 uncultured Rhodospirillales bacterium | reverse complement strand
CCTGGCCACGGCGGCGCTTTACTTCGCCTTCTTCCCACCGCAGGGGCCGGCTGCGGCGCCGGCGGAGGTCCGTGTCGCGGGCATGCTCTTCGACGCCGGGGCGACCGCCCCCACCGCAACCACCGCCACCGCCCAGCGTACGGACCCCCTACTGACTCCACCAGCCTTCGCCCTCGCGTCGTACGCAGACGCCCCGTCCGCCGTGGTCGAGGCGCCGGCCGGCCAGGCGCTGGTGCAGTCGGTCGACCATTTCCGCCCGTTCGTGGACGATCCGTACCTGTTCGCGAAGATCGCCACGAACCACTGCCTCGGCGACCTCTACGCGATGGGCGCGACACCGCACTCGGCGCAGCTCTCGCTCACACTACCCTATGGCCCGGAGGACAAGACCGAGGCGCTGCTCGTCGACCTGCTGCGCGGGACGTTGGCGACGCTGGAAGAGGCCGGCGTCGCGCTCATCGGCGGCCACACCGGCGAGGGCCCGGAGTTATCGCTGGGGCTGACGGTGAACGGCTTCGCCGCACCAGAGACGCTGTTGCGCAAGGGCGGGCTGCGGGTCGGCGACAAGCTGATCCTGACCAAGGCGCTCGGGACCGGGGCGATCTTCGCCGCCGACATGGCGGCCAAGGCGCGCGCGGAATGGGTCGGCGCCGCGCTCGCCTCGATGCAGCAGTCCAACGCAGGCGCAGCCGAAATCCTGCGCGAACATGGCGCCGACGCGTGCACGGACATCACAGGCTTCGGCCTCGCCGGGCACCTGATCGAGATGCTGCGTGCCGCCGGGCTCGCTGCGGCGATCGAGCCGACCTCCCTCCCCGTCCTGCCCGGCGCCGAGGACCTGATGCACGAAGGGATCAGGAGCACACTGCATCCTTCCAACGAAGCCTTCGCCATCGCGGTGGAGGGCGACGGGCCGCCGGTTCTGTACGATCCGCAGACCGCTGGCGGCCTCCTGGCGGGCATCCCGGCGGACCGAGCCGAGGCCTGCGTTACGGCTTTGCGACAGTCGGGCGACGCGGCCGCGACGGTGATCGGCGAGGTCGTGGCGGCCGATGGCGGCGCCCTCGTTCGCCTGACTTGCGCCACCCCCATCGACCGGGCCATACAAGAGGCGGCCGACGATTGAGGAGCGAGGGACCGCCATGTCGCTAACGCCTGCCCAGGTCGAGTTGCAGCAGCGGGCCCGCACGCTCGCGCGCGACGTGATCGCGCCGCGCGCCGCCGAGGTCGACCGCACCGAGCAGTATCCCTGGGACAACGTGAAGGCGCTGAACGAGGCCGGGATGATGGGTATGACCATCCCGACCGAATATGGCGGCCCGGGCCTCGGGTTCCTGGAAGCCTCGCTGGTGGTCGACGAGATGGCGCAGGTCTGCGGCGTGACCGGCCGCATCGCCGTGGAGGCCAACATGGGCGCGATCTCGGCCGTCATGCACTACGGCAGCGAGGCGCAGAAGAAGCTCGCCGCCGAGATCGTGTTGAGCGGCGACAAGCCCGCCATCTGCATCACCGAGCCGGCCGCCGGCTCCGCCGCCACCGAGAAGACCACGCGGGCGGAACGCAGCGGCGACCCGG
>CAZVLI010001058.1:0-1576 GCA_964627965.1 uncultured Rhodospirillales bacterium | reverse complement strand
CAGCGTGAAGCTGGCGGTCTTGCCAGTGCCGGTCTGCGCGCATCCGAGGATGTCGCGGGCCTGCAGCACCATCGGGATGGCTTGTTGCTGGATCGGGGTCGGGGTCCGGTAACCGGCGTCGTCGACGGCTTTCAGGACGTTTTCACTAAGGCCGAGGTCGGCGAAAGTCATGCGTTCGCGGGTTCTCGTAAATGCGCAGACACGCTTCAATGTAACGAGGAAGCTGGGTGGCGTTGCCTGGACGCCGCTTCATTTGCCCGCGAAATAGTTGCTGCACCGCGAAAAGTCAAGATTTCGTGGGAACATAACGGTTTTGCGTCAACATCATGGCTGCCTTAGGTTGGCGCCAATCGTGGCGAGTGGAGTGCATGACGAAAACCCCGCTGATCCTGATCCCCGGCGTGCTGTGCAACGCGACCCTGTTCGCGCCGCAAGTCGCCGCGCTGGCCGATATCGCCGATATCCACGTCACTGACGAGCACATGCGCCACGACGATATCGGTGCCATCGCCGAGGCGATTCTGGCCGACTCGCCGGACCGGTTTGCCGTCGCCGGCCTTTCCTTTGGCGGCTACATCGTCTTCGAGTTGCTACGCCGCGCGCCGGAACGGATCAGCCACGCCGCATTCCTCGACACCTCGGCCCGCGCCGACACCGACGAGCGCCGCGCGGCCCGAGAGAAGGACCTGGCGCGGGTCGGCGAGGGCCGCTTCGTGGGGGTCAGCGAGCGGTTGCTTTCCTACTTCATGCACCCCGACCATCTGGCCGACGATGCGTTGAAGGAAAAAGTAAAGAATATGACGCAACGCGTTGGTGCTGATGCATTTACCCGTCAGACAAAGGCGGTGATGTCGCGTCCCGACAGCCTGCCCGGGCTGGCCGCGATCAAGTGCCCGACGCTGGTCCTGGTCGGTGCCGACGACCAGATGACGCCGCCGAAGCTGGCGCGTGAAATCCATCAAGGCATTGCCGGCTCGCGCCTCGTGGAGGTGCCGCATTGCGGCCACCTCGCCACCGTCGAACAGCCCGAAGCCGTGAACGCGGCGCTGCGCGAGTGGCTTGCGGCCTAGCAGGGAACGCCGCAGCCGCCGGTCTTGTTCGGATCGTCGGTGCGTAGCGTCCGCGCCAGGGCGCCATTGAGGCCGGAGATCAGGGCTTGATCGGTCGCGCTGCTCGCGGCCGGCACCCGCGCCACGCTCTCCGAGGCCACTTCGTTGCCGTAGCAGAAGGCCACGACGACCCGCGTCTGCCCGGCGTCCCGCGACACGGGGATGTCGTTGCCCGCCATCATCCGGCACGCGTCGGAACCGTCGGCGGCCGTCGGGGCCGGGTCGAACACCAGCACCACGCGGCCGAGGTCGCCGTCCTGTGCAGCGACCGAGAGCAGGCTGCCGACGAAGGGCGCCGTGCAGGTGAACGAGGTGATGACGAGCGTCGCGCCCATCAGGAACACGCCGGCGAGGCCGCCCTTGGTCGAGGCCTGACCCGCCATGTTCAACAGGAACTTCGGAGGCTGGAGGTTGATCACCCCGAACAGCACGAACGCGAAGTAGAGGAACAGTCCGCCGATCACGAT
>CAZVLI010001057.1:0-1579 GCA_964627965.1 uncultured Rhodospirillales bacterium | reverse complement strand
GTGCCGAGGATCGCCTCCAGGTTCATGTGAGAATCGCGCGGCAGGCCGAGATAGACCGGTCCGCGCGGCGCGCTCATGGCGATGGCCAGCGCCCGGTCGACCAGCGCCTCGACCTGGTCGCCGTAGCGCAGCTCGTAGTCCCACTTCACCGTCTCGCGCAGCATGCCGGCCTGGTCGCGCATCTCCTGGCCCCAGTGGATCGGCCGCGAGCGGCTACCGAAGCGGCCGCGTTCGCCGATCGGGGTACGGCCGGCCATCATCATGATGGGCACGTTGTCGCTCGACGCGTTGATCAGCGGCATCAGCGCGTTGGCCAGGCCGACATTCACGTGCACCATCGCCGCTTGCGGCCGACCGGTGGCGAGGTAGTAGCCGTGCGCCATGCCGATGGCGGCGGTCTCGTGCACCACCGTCACCGGCGCCGGCATATCGAGCCCTTCCTTGGCGCCGCGCGCCAGTGCCTCGACGATGGCGGGGAAGTCGGTGCCGGCATTGGCGAAGAAGTAGTCGACGCCGCGCGCCTTCAGGCTCAGCAGCAGCGCCTCGGCGGCGGTCTTCGGTGTCGTGGTCACGGTGCGCGTTCTCCCTTTCGACCGATGGTAGCGCGAATCCTGGCCGGAAGGCGGCGAATCAGGCAGGTTCAGGCGAATGCTCGATCTCGTACCCGACATGTCCGCCGAGAAGCGCCGCGTGCTGCGCCAGGTGTTCGGCTTCGACGGCTTCCGGCCCGGCCAGGAGCCGGTCATCGACGCGTTGCTGGACGGCCGCGACGTGCTGGCGGTGATGCCGACCGGCGCGGGCAAGTCGCTGTGCTTCCAGGTGCCGGCGCTGGCGCTGGGCGGGCTCACCATCGTGGTCTCGCCGCTGGTGGCGCTGATGCAGGACCAGGTCGCCGCCCTGCGGCTGGCCGGCGTGGCGGCGGAGACGATCAACTCCGGGCGCGACCGGGCCGACAACGTGGCGAGCTGGCGCGCGGTCGCCGCCGGCGAATGCCCGCTGCTCTACCTGTCGCCGGAGCGGCTGATGACCGAGCCGATGCTGCGCGCGCTGTCGAAGCTGCCGGTGCGGCTGATCGCGGTCGACGAGGCGCACTGCATCTCGCAATGGGGCCCCGCCTTCCGGCCGGAATACGAGATGCTGTCGAGCCTGCGCGAACACTTCCCCGGCGTGCCGGTGGCGGCGATGACGGCGACCGCCGACGCGGTGACCCGCGACGATATCGTCGCCAAGCTGTTCGGACGCGACCCGGCGGTGTTCGTCACCGGCTTCGACCGGCCCAACATTCGCCTGGCCGTGCAGCCGCGGCAGCGCAGCGATGCACAGGTCCTCGCCTTCCTCGACCAGCACCGGGGCGCCAGCGGCATCGTCTACTGCCTGTCGCGCAAGAAGACCGAGGAGACTGCACAGATGCTGGTGCGGGAGGGCTTCCGCGCCCTGCCCTATCACGCCGGCATGGATGCCGGCGCGCGCAACGCCAACCAGGACCTGTTCCTGACCGAGCCCGGCATCGTGATGGTCGCGACCATCGCCTTCGGCATGGGCATCGACAAGCCGGACGTGCGCTTCGTCGTGCACCTCG
>CAZVLI010001056.1:0-1579 GCA_964627965.1 uncultured Rhodospirillales bacterium | reverse complement strand
TTGGCGCCAATGCGGGCGCCGGCCATCGGCGCCTCTTTGGTGCCGACCATCTGGCCGAGCGGCAGCGGCGCCGACGTCGTGGTCGGCGTCAGCCATAGATCCCGGTCGACGAAGAAGCGCCCGACGTCGCGCGACATGTGCTGGCAGTCCTGCACCGCCATCAGGTAGTCGGCGGCGGAAATGTCGCGACTGCGCCGGTAAATCTCCCAGGTCAGCGGTTCGAGATTGTCCTCGCTCGGCGTGACGCCCAGGCGACGCTGCCAGTCGGCGATGGCCCAGCCGAGGAAGCCGAACCAGAGCGTCGTGAAGCCCTTTTGCTGCACGCCGACGTCGAAGCTCGGCGCCGCCTCCTCCACCTCGTGGCCGAGATCTTCCAGCAGATTCGCGGCGTCCTCGACCGCGGCCAAGGCCTCTGGCTCCATCGCGGTGCCGTCCGGCGCGGTCCGGCTGAACCCGATCCGCAACCGACCGGGCGCGGCGCCGACCTCGTCCAGGAACGGGCGCTCGGGCGCCGGGGCCTGATACGGATCGCCGACATCGGGACCGGCGGTGGCGTCGAGCAGCGCGGCGGAATCGCGCACGCTGCGGCTGACCACGTGTTCCACGGCGATGCCGCCGCCAACGTCGCCGTAATGCGGGCCCATCGGCATGCGCCCGCGCGTCGGCTTCAGGCCGAACAGGCCGCAGCAGGCCGCCGGGATACGGATCGACCCGCCGCCGTCGTTGGCGTGGGCCGCCGGTACGATCCCGGCCGCCACCGCCGCCGCCGAGCCGCCGCTTGAACCGCCCGGCGTGCGCTCCAGGTTCCACGGATTGCGGGTCGGGCCGAACAGCGCCGGCTCGGTGGTCGGGACCAGCCCGAACTCCGGCGTGTTGGTCTTGCCGACGATGTTGAGCCCGGCGCGCTTGTAGCGGGCGGTGAGTTCGCTGTCCTCGGCGGCCGGCGCCGCCTCGGCCAGGAACCGGCTGCCCTCGGCCATCCGCGTGCCTTCAAGCTCCGCCATCAGGTCCTTCAGCAGGAACGGCACGCCGGCGAAGGGCGCGTCGCGGTCGGCCTTGCCCGCGTTCTCCCGCGCGCGGTCGTAGAGCGGCAGGATGATGGCGTTGAGCTTCGGGTTGACCGCCTCGGCACGGGCGATGGCCGCTTCCGTCGCCTCAAGCGGCGAGATGTCCCCGGCACGGATCGCCGCCGCCTGCGCCAGTCCGTCCAACTCCCAGATTTCCGCCATGTCGCGCCTCCAAGGGATCGTCCATGGAAGTCTGCGGCAGGGTGCGGCGCGTTGTCATCCGCCGTTGCGCAAAATGGCCACGGCGGGCCCCATCTATGCGATAATTATGCCCTCGGCATGGGCAACGACCGAACAGTGCAACAGACGCCTGACAGCGGTGGCGGAAGCGGACGGGACGCCGCCCTGACGCTTGCGCGCGTGCTGGAGGCGCCGCTCGGCGAAGGCGACGTCGGCAAGGTCGCAGAGGCGCTCGTCGCCGGCCTGGCGGGCGACGACGCGCAGGTCGTCGCAAGGCTGCTGCAGCGGCTGTCGATCCTGATGGAAGTGCATCGGGTGATCGGCGCCACGCT
>CAZVLI010001055.1:0-1583 GCA_964627965.1 uncultured Rhodospirillales bacterium | reverse complement strand
TGATCGCCGACTTCTTCGACGCCAAGGTCGGCGTCCGCTTCGACACGCCGCACGGCCCAGACCGGGTCTACGGCGTGCTTGGCCTGCAGGGTCTGGCGCCGCAATGGTTCGAGGTCGACCTCGACCTGTTCGTCTCGGAGAAGGGCGATGTGTCGGCGCGTGTCGACGTCGACTACGAACTGCTGATCACCAACCGCCTGATCCTGACGCCGAGCGTCGAGATCGACGTCGCCGCCAGCGACGACAAGGCGGTCGGCGTCGCCGCCGGATTGGTCAGTTCGGAGATCGGGCTGCGGCTGAGCTACGACCTGATCGACCGGGCCTTCTCGCCCTATGTCGGCGTGCACTACGAACAGAAGTACGGCGAAACGGCCGACCTCGCCCGCGACGACGGCGAGCCGGCCGAGGAAGTGTACTTCGTCGTCGGCGCGAAGCTGTTCTTCTGACACCATGAGAAAACAGAAGCAGGGCCCGATGGCCAAGAAACAGTCGCAGAAGAATGCCAACCGGCAGTGGGCGGCGGTCGCCGCCGTGATCGTGATCGCCGGCGGTGCCTGGGTCTGGTGGTCGCAGTTCCGGCAAGCGGACGAGACGGTGGCGGTGACGATGCCCTCGTTGGATGCGGCGCAGGCCCGCGGCCAGGCCGCTTTCGCCAACAGCTGTGCGATATGCCACGGCCCCAACGCCGGCGGCACCGATGCCGGACCGCCATTGATCCATCGCATCTACGAGCCCAGCCACCACGGCGACATGTCGTTCGTGATGGCGGCGCAACGTGGCGTGCGCCAGCATCACTGGAAGTTCGGCAACATGCCGGCGCAGCCGCAGGTGAGCGAGGCCGAGATCGCCGACATCATCGCCTACGTCCGCGCCGTGCAACGCGCCAACGGTATCGACTAGCGCGTCCGCCTCGGGCACCGTCGCGGGACCGCAACGGTGCAGGGAGCGGAAGATGCCGACAACCAAGGTGCACAGGCTGTCGGCGGCGGCGCCGGACGACGTCTCGGCGCTCGCCGCCGGCATTGCCGACGGCACGATCGACCCGGCCGGGATCATTGCCATCTTCGGCAAGACCGAGGGCAATGGCCTGGTCAACGACTTCTCGCGCGGCCTCGCGGTTCGCGCGCTGACCGACACGCTACGCCGGCATATCGGCGAGGCGGCCGCCGGCGTTTGTCTGGTGATGTCGGGCGGCACCGAGGGCGCGATGGCCCCGCACTGGCTGGTCTTCGAACGCGCCGAGCCCGACGCCCCGCCTGCCGGCCCGGCACTCGCGGTCGGTCGCAGCCACACCGCCGACCTGAAGCCGGAGGAACTCGGCCGGCTGGCGCAGGTCGACCTCGTCGCTGAATGCGTGCGCGCCGCGATGGCCGATGCCGGCATCCGCGACGCCGACGACGTTCACTTCGTGCAGGTGAAGTGTCCGCTGCTGACCGCCGGACGCATCGCCGAGGCCGAGACGCGCGGCGCCACCGTCGCGATCCACGACACGCTGAAGTCAATGGGCCTGTCGCGCGGCGCCAGCGCGCTTGGGGTCGGCGTGGCGCTGGGCGAGATCGTCCGCCCCGGGTTGGCCGACGGCC
>CAZVLI010001054.1:0-1594 GCA_964627965.1 uncultured Rhodospirillales bacterium | reverse complement strand
GGCCGAGACCGGCGGCGGCCCGAACGGCGCCGCCATCGGCCCCGACGGTGCCTGCTACATCTGCAACAACGGCGGCTACCCGTTCCACGAGCGCGACGGCCGGCTTTATCCCGGCCTGCACGAGGGCTCCGCCGGCCGCATCGAGCGCGTCGACCTGGCGTCGGGACAGGTCGACGACATCTACACGGAATGCGACGGCGAACCACTACGCGCGCCCAACGACCTGGTGTTCGACGATCAGGGTGGCTTCTGGTTCACCGATCACGGCCACCGCCAGCGCCGGTCCAAGGACCGCACCGGCGTGTTCTACGCCACCGCCGACGGCGACTTCATCCGCGAGGCTGTGTTCCCGGTCGACGAACCGAACGGTATCGGCCTGTCGCCGGACGGCAGGACGCTCTACGTCGCCGAGACCTACAGCGGCCGGGTCTTCGCCTATGACATCGTCGGCAAGGGCGAGGTCGACCGCCGGCAGCGCGCGTTGCCCTGGATGATCGGCCGGCTGCTGTTCGGCTCCCCGAACCTGCAGATGTTCGACTCGCTGGCGATGGAGGCGAACGGCAACGTCTGCGTCGCCACCATCGGCCATGGCGGGATTACGGTCATCGCCCCGGACGGCGCCCTGGTGGAGCACGTCGCGCTGCCCGACGTCATCACCACCAACATCTGCTTCGGCGGCCCGGACCTGAAAACCGCCTACATCACGCTGTCCTCGACCGGCCGCCTCGTCCGCATGGACTGGCCACGCCCCGGCCTGCCATTGCACTACCTCAATACATAAGGACAATTTCCACCTTATAATGCATTATAATACTACAGTGTGTGATCGCCGTTAGGGGTCTCTTCGGCACCGGCGCATAGGTTGTCGACACGTATTGCGTACCGAACCACGAGCGAGCCGACATGGCGGACCAGAGAGACACGATCGCGCCCGGCATCACCGTCGAGGTGGAGGGCCCCGGTGGGCCTGGCGGCGCCGATGCTGTCGATCTGGAGGCGTTGCAGCCGACGGTCGTGCAGGTCACCGCCGGCGAGGTGGTAAACTTCTCCGCCATCGACCTCGACAATGCGACCGTGGTGCCGCAGGGCTCCGACCTCCTGGTCGTGATGCCGGACGGCAGCTCGTTCCTGTTCCTGGACTTCGTGGCGCTGATCGGCGAGGGCGAGATGCCCTTGCTAGAACTGGCTGACGGCTCGGTTGAGCTCGCCGCGGCGGCCATGCCCGAACTTCTGAACGAGATCGCGACCGCCGCCGGCCAGGCCGGCCAGGGTCAGGGGCCGGGCAACACCGGTTTCGGCGGCGGCACTGGAATCGACGACGGCGCCGGCGGCAGCGACGACACGTTGACCGGCCTGCTCGGCGACGACAGCTTCTTCGCCGCGGATCCCGAGGCCGAGATCGACCCGCTCGACGTGGTCGACACCGCCGAGGGCGGCGTCGCCGGCGGCAGTGGCACCGGCGGCGGTGGCAGCGGTACTGGACCGACCGGCAGCGGCGGCTCGGACACCACGCCCGGCGGCGGTGATGCCGACGACCTTGTCATCGAGGCCCAGTCCGATCGCCGTGTCGAGCGAGACCATCGCCGACGCTCGG
>CAZVLI010001053.1:0-1595 GCA_964627965.1 uncultured Rhodospirillales bacterium | reverse complement strand
CACGCGACCGCCCGGCGGTGGCGGCAGGCTCTCGCTGCCGACGTCGGCCTGCTTGACCGCCGGCAGGGCGTCGCGCTCGGCGGGCGTGGTCACCGGCTTGGCCATGATGGTGGTGCCGGCCGGCGCGTCGCCACCGATCAGGGACACCCGTACCTTGGCCGTGCCCTGGCGCTCGAACCCCAGAAGCTGCGCGGCGCGGCGCGAAACGTCGATGATGCGGCCGTGCACGAACGGTCCGCGGTCGTTCACGCGCAGCTCCAGCGAGCGGCCGTTCTCGAGGTTGGTGACCTGGACCAGCGACGGCAGCGGCAACGTCTTGTGCGCCGCCGTGAGCTGGTTCATGTCGTAGATCTCGCCGTTGGCGGTCTTGCGGCCGTTGAACTTGCCGCCGTACCACGACGCGATGCCGGTCTCGTCATAGCCCGGCTGGTAGGCCGGATAGTACCAGACCCCCTTCACCTGATAGGGCTTGCCGATCTTGACGCCGTTCGGCGCCGACGCATCGGCGCGCGCCATCTTCTTGCCGGCGAAGATCGCGAGCTGGGTCTCGGCGCAGCCCGCGAGCAGCAGCGCGCCGACAGCTAGCGTCGCGAACGCCGCCCCAATGCGTGCTATTGGCGACCGCCGATGGCGTCCGACAGGTGCCCGACCGCGAGCGCGAAGTAGGTCGATCGGTTCCATTTCAGAATGTTCCGATAATTCTGGTAGACGAGGTACGCGGGCGTTGCCGATCCCTTGACCGGCAGCACCAGGGAGGCCGGCAGGTCGCGCGCCGGCAGGTCGCCACCGTCGGCGCGGCGAACGCCCATCGCCTGCCATTCCGACAGGCGCTTCTCGGTATCCAGGCTGGCCAGCGACAGATCGAACCCGGCCGGCAGCTTGACCTTGCGCCCCCAGGTGATGTCGTCGCGCCAGCCGACCTTGGACAGGTAATTGGCGGCCGAGGCGAAGACGTCGATCTGGGTCTCCCAGATGTCGCGCCGGCCGTCGCCGTCCTCGTCGACGGCGAAGTTGTTGAAGCTCGACGGCATGAACTGCGGCTGGCCCATGGCGCCGGCCCAGCTGCCCATCATCTTGTCGGCGGTGGTGTGGTTGCCGTTGAGGATGTTGAGCGCGTGCATCAGCTCGCCGCGGAAGTAGGCCGAGCGACGGCCGTCATGGGCCAGCGTGGCCAGCGACGCTATCACCGGAAAGCCGCCGGTCACCCGACCGAAGTCGGTCTCGATGCCCCACAACGCGACGATGAAGCGCGGCTGCACGCCGTACTTCTTACCGACGGCGTCCAGCATCGCCTTGTGCGTGGCGTAGCGGGCGCGGCCGCGCTTCTTGCGCGAGTCGGGGACCACACGGTCGAGATACTGCTGGAAGGTGAGCGTGAACTCGGGCTGCCGGCGGTCGAGCTCGATCACCCTGGGGATCGGTTTCACGCCGGCAAAGGCGGCATCCAGCACCTCGGCGCGAATGCCCTTGCCCAGTGCCTCCTCGCGGACCCCGTCGAGCCAGGTGGCAAAGTTTTCCTCGGCCATCGCCGGGGCCATCACCGTGAGTGCCAGCCATCCGGCCGCACCCAACATCTTGAGGGTGTTGCGTTGCAT
>CAZVLI010001052.1:0-1600 GCA_964627965.1 uncultured Rhodospirillales bacterium | reverse complement strand
ACCTGCTCGACACCGCGCGGATCGAGGCCGGCCGGCTGGAACTGCATGAGGAGCACCTCCTCGTGCCGGAACTAGTCGCCGAGGTGCTGACGCTCGTGCGCAAGGACGCCGACGCCAAGGGCCTGGACCTGCAATACAACCTCGGCGACGGGCTGCCGCTGCTCTACGCCGACCATCGTGCCTCGCGGCAGATGCTCCTCAACCTGCTGTCGAATGCCATCAAGTTCACGCCGAAGGGGGGCGAGGTGCGCCTGTGCGCCACCTTCGACGATTCCAGCCTGCAACTGGAGGTGCGCGACACTGGCGTCGGCGTGGCCCCGGAAGAGCTGCCGAAGATTCTGACCCTCTTCGGCCAGGCGGAGAATTCGCGTATCGCCAAGGAGGGCACCGGCCTCGGCCTGCCGATCACCAAGTCGCTGATCGAGCAGCACGGCGGCCGTCTCGACATCGACACCGCGCGCGGCCGCGGCATGCGCGCCACCCTGGTCTTCCCGTTCGACCGGCTGCGCCGCGCCGCACTCTAGGCGGGCCGCGATGCAGTTCTGGTACGACTTCCCGAGCCCCTACGCGTACCTCGCCGCGATGCGGATCGATACGCTGGCCGAAGCCGCCGGTGTGGCGGTCGAGTGGCGGCCGTTCCTGTTGGGGCCGGTGCTGGCGCAACGGGTCGAGAAACCGACGCCGTTCCAGAACGCCGAGCCGGCGCAGGCGCGCTATCGCCGGCGCGACGTGGAGCGGCTGGCGGCCGACCTCGGCTTGCCGCTGACGTGGCCGGCGAACTATCCCCGCTTCAGCCTGCTGGCTGCGCGGGTCGCGACGATCGCGGCGGCCGAGGGCTGGGCGGCCCCGTTCAGCCGTGCCGTGTTTCACGCCAACTTCGCCGAGGACCGCGACATTGCGGCGCCGGCTGTGGTGGCGGAGATCCTGACCGACCAGGGCCGCGACGCCGCCGCCCTGATCGAGCGGGCGCAGACGCCGGAGAACAAGGCCGCGTTACGCGCCGCCGTCGACGAGGCCCTCGGTCGCGGCATCTTCGGCGCTCCCAGCTTCCTGGTCGGCGACGAACTCTTCTGGGGCAACGACCGCCTCGAACAGGCCATTGCCTGGGCCCGGAAGCGTTCCGGCTAGCACCAAATCCCACCGTAAGGGTGCGTCAGGCTCCGCTCTCCGGCGGTGACCGGTGCGATAACGCCTTCGCTTCGCTCAGCAGGCGATACCTCGCCAGGCACCGGGCATTCTCGTGCGCCATCGCATCGCCGGCATCGATGGCGTCGAGGAAGTCGTCGAGGCCCTTGGCGAAGAGTGCGTCGTGTCCGACCTGCGCCGCCGGCGCGATCTCGATGCGGTAGCCGTCGTCGTGGGCGACCGCCTTACCTAGGTCGCCGAGAGCATCGTCGATCGCCGCTGGATCGACCGCCTTGCCCGGCACCGGCCGTATCGTGATGCGCGTTGCGCCGCCGGTTTCCGGGCCGGCCGCGGTGCTCAAGGTTGCCACGCTGCCGTTCAGTGTCGCGTAGTGGCGGTCGCCGCCGCCGGGCGGCTCGCGCAACCCCCACAGCGTCTCGATCTCGACCGGCACGTCGCCGGCGTGGAACGTGAT
>CAZVLI010001051.1:0-1601 GCA_964627965.1 uncultured Rhodospirillales bacterium | reverse complement strand
GGATCACCACCGCGATCAGGTAGATGATGATCTGGTCGATACCCGGCAGGATCTCCTTCACCTCGTTCATCGAGGCGAAGCTCTGCAGGATGCCGAGCGTGAAGCCGGCCAGCACGGCGCCGCCCAGCGAGCCCATACCGCCGACCACGACGACGACGCCGCTGAGCACCAGGAAGTCCATGCCCATGTGGTAGTCGGGACTGAGGATCGGCGTGTACATCGCCCCGGCCAGGCCGGCGACGATGGCGGCGATGCCGAACACGATGGTGAAGCGCCGGTCGATGTCGATGCCGAGCAAGCCGACGGTTTCTCGGTCGGCCATGCCCGCGCGCACCACCATCCCGAATGTAGTGAATTGCAGGAAGGCGAACACCGCACCTATCACACCCAGCGAGAACAGGAAGTAGACCAGGCGCCAGAGCGGATAGACGACGTTGCCCGCCTGGAAGCCGAGCGCGACGCCGAAATCGACCATGCCCTTGGCGGCTTCCGGCGCCGGCTGCGGGATCGGGTTGGCGCCGTAGATCGACTTGACGATCTCCTGCAGCACGATGGCCAGGCCGAAGGTGACCAGGATCTGCTCGGCGTGCGGGCGCTTGTAGAAGAACCGGATCAGACCGCGTTCCATGGCGACGCCGATGGCCAGCATCACCGGAATTGCGATGAGGATGGAGACCGGGACGGCATAGTCGAGCAACGTCGTGCCGAAGTCGCCGAACCACGCCTCCACGTAGGGCGTGCGAATCTCCATCGGCGAGCCCCAGGCGGTCTTCTGGGTCTCGTCGAGCGCCACCATCTCCAGGCTCAGCAGCGCCTTGACGGTCACGGCGCAGAAGGCGCCAAGCATGAACAACGCGCCGTGCGCGAAGTTCACCACGCCCAGCGTGCCGAAGATGATCGTGAGGCCCAGCGCGATCAACGCGTAGGCGCCGCCCTTATCCAGGCCGTTCAGGACCTGCAGCAGGATCGCATCCATCGCTCATCCGCCTCCGAAACTCATCCGCCCTTGAGAACGCGGCGCCGGCCGCCGTCCGCAATACCTGTACGCGCGAACGACGACCAGCAGCCCGTTGTCAGTTGGCTCAGGCGGCGCCGTCGTTGTACGGGCCGAGCTCGCCGCCAAGCATCGAGGCAGGATACTCGACCTGCGCCCGCGGCGTGACCTCGACGACCTCGAGCACGTCGAACTTCGACGTCGGGTTCTCCTTGCCCTTCACGACCAGCACGTCCTTGAAGCACTGGTGATCGGCGGCGCGGTACTCGGTCGGGCCGTTACCCAGGCCATCGAACGTGAAGCCTTCCAGGGCCTTGCCGACACCCGACGGACGGAACGTTCCGGCGCGCTGCGCGGCATCGGCGTACAGGATCGCCTGGCAGTAGGTGGTGTGCGCAGCCTGGCTCGGCGGGAAGCCGTACTTCTGGCCGAAGGACTTCACGAAGGCCTTGGAGCCTTCGTCCTGCAGCGACCAGTGCCAGTTGGTCGAACCGAAGATGCCCTTCACGTTCTCGCCGGCGCCCTGCGCCATCAGGCGGCTGTACAGCGGCACGACGATGGCGAAGTCCTTGCCGTTGACCTGCTTGTCGCGCAGACCGAACTGCAC
>CAZVLI010001050.1:0-1602 GCA_964627965.1 uncultured Rhodospirillales bacterium | reverse complement strand
CCTTGCCCAGCGCCTGAACGTGCCAACACCCGAATTGCGGGAGCCAAACATGCCTAGTTACCTCAACACCTTCTTTTTCGGGATCTATCCCTATATCGCGCTGGCCGTCATGGTTCTCGGATCGATCATCCGGTACGACCGCGAGCCGTATTCTTGGCGATCGCAGTCCAGCCAATTCCTGCGCAAACGCCAATTGATGTGGGGCTCGAACCTGTTCCATGTCGGAATCTTGTTCTTGTTCTTCGGCCATTTCGTCGGGCTGTTGACGCCACACAGTGTCTATCATCACGTCATCTCGGCCGAGAACAAGCAGTTGCTCGCGATCATTGCAGGGTCGATCGCCGGCATCGTCTGCTTCGTCGGGTTGACGCTGTTGGTCCATCGACGTCTCACCGATCCACGCATTCGCAAGACGTCGACCGTCATGGATATCGCGATCCTGCTGATCCTCTGGGTGCAACTCGCGCTCGGGCTGGCAACGGTGCCGTTCTCGCTGTCGCACGGCGATGGTGCCGTCATGCTTCGCCTGTCCGAGTGGGCGCAGCGCATCGTGACATTCCGCATCGAGGGGACTCCGGAACTCGTCCAGGGACTGGAATGGCCATATCAAGTCCATCTCATTCTCGGCCTGACGATATTCCTGCTGTTCCCGTTCTCACGCCTCGTCCATATCTGGTCGGCGCCGATCAAATACCTGGCTCGTCCCGGTTATCAGGTTGTCCGCACGACGAACCCCGACCACCCGGGCGGGCAGGCGATGCGTCCGCCCGGATCGGGTGCCTCGGCCGGCCATCCGGCAGAAGCCACGGAGTAGTGCTATGCGTCTCTTTGATGTGCAAGACCGCATTGCGCAGCCGCCGCCACCGCCGGTTCGAGTGAACGGTGAAGAGATTACGCCCGAGGAGATAGCGCGCGAAGTTCAAAACCATCCGGCCGAGACACCGGGCGAAGCCAGAACGGCGGCGATCCGTGCGCTGGTGATACGAGAGCTGTTGCTGCAAGCGGCGCGCAAGCGCGGGCTAATCGCGGCACCGTGCGAGATCTCAGATGGCCGGCGCGAAACCAATGAAGACGCGCTAGTGCGCCAACTTCTGGACGAAGCGCTCGATCTGCCGACGCCAAACGAGCAGGAATGCCGACGCTACTACGAGATGAACATTGCGAAGTTTCGCAGTCAGGCGATCTGGGAGCCCGCTCATATTCTGTTGGCAGCGTCACCCACAGATCCGCGCAGCCGCGAGGCGGCGCGCCGCCAAGCCGCGCGGATCATCGACATTCTCAACAAACATCCAGATCAGTTTGCACAACTCGCGCGCGATCACTCGGACTGCCCGTCGCGTGATCTGGACGGCAGCCTCGGCCAAGTCAGTGCAGGCCAGACCACCCCAGAGTTCGAAGCAGCACTATACGAAATGGAACCCGGTACGATCTCCACTCAGCCGGTCGAAACACCCTATGGCTTCCACGTCATACAGCTGATGCGGCGCAGTTCGGGTAAGACGCTGCCCTTCAGCACCGTCGAGACACAGATCTCCGATTATCTGGCTGACTACGTTTTTCAGCGTGCGGTCCGCCAATTCATCTCTTTGCTCGCCGGAGAGG
>CAZVLI010001049.1:0-1603 GCA_964627965.1 uncultured Rhodospirillales bacterium | reverse complement strand
ACCGTAGAGCTGGCGAGGATAGCCCGCCGCCGCCTGTAGCGCCTCGATCACTTCCCACGGCCGTTCCAGCCGCAGCAGCGCGCGGGCCGACCAGTAGGCGCCAGCCGCGCGCAGCGGGGCACGCGCCGCCTTGGCTTCGCTGAGTGCTCGCCAGTGTGCCAGCGCCGCCTCGAAGTCGCCGTTGCGCCAGTTGGCGAGCCCGGCGATCCACTGCGCGTTCGGCGCCTCGCCGCCGGAGCGTCGGGCCGCCGCTTCCGCGATCTTCAGCGCCGCCTCGACCTGGCCGCGTCGCAGCTTCACGCCGGCGATCATGCCGGCCAGGCGATCGCGGTCGACATTGTCGAGCAGCCGCTTGCTCTTCTTCGCGTCGAGCCGGGCCAGCGCCTCGTCGAGACGACCGCGCACCACCCGGCCCTCCAGGTCGCGCCGGAGCTGGGCGCCGGCCCGCGAGTGCACCAGGTGCGGCGTCATCTCCGAATCGTCGACCGTGAAGCCCTTCGGCGACGGCGCACTGCGCGGCTTGCGCGGGGCTGAGGCCTTGCCCGGCTTGCGGCGCATCGCCAGGTCGTAGATGCGGTCGGCGCCGGGGTGGTCGGCATACTTCGCGAGCCAGCCGCTGAGCTCGGCGTAGCGCGAACGGTAGGCTGCCGGGTGCATGTAGCGCTGGAACAGCACGTGCCCGATCAATAGCCGGTCGTCCAGCCTGGCGATCAGCTTATCGGCGGTGCGGAAGTCCGCCTTGTCCTGCAGCGCGAAGATCTTCTCGTAGCGCTGCGCGTCGGCTTCGGACAGGACCACGGGCACGTCGGCCATTGCCGAACGGACGGCAAAGAGACACACAAGTCCAACCACAACCGTCATTCCCGCGAAAGCGGGAATCCATGCAGCGGCCGGGCGCTTCATAGATGTCGGCTGGATTCCCGCTTTCGCGGGAATGACGGCGGGGTCGGGAACAGCGGGCGAAACACCCGGCAGCAGGAACGCAAACACTAGCCGGCGGGGACTCCGAGTTCGTCCAGCTTGCGCCGGATCGCCAGGAAATCGGCCCAGCTCTGCCGCTTCAGTTGCGGCTGGCGCAGCAGGTAGGCCGGGTGGAAGGTGGGCAGCGTCGGAATGGTCACGCCGTCGCGGATATAGTCGATCCAGCGGCCGCGCAAGCGGGTAATGCCCTCGGTGCGGCCGAGCAGCGCCTGCGCCGCCGTGCCGCCGACGAAAACCAGCAGCTTCGGCCCGATCAGCTCGATCTGGCGCTCCACGAAGGGCTGGCACATCGTGACCTCGGCCGCCGTCGGCTTGCGGTTGCCGGGCGGGCGCCAGGGAATGATGTTGGTGATGTAGGCGCGCGTCCGGTCCAGGCCGATTCCCGCCAGCATGCGATCCAGCAGCTGTCCGGAGACGCCGACGAAAGGCAGCCCCTGGCGGTCCTCGTCCGCGCCCGGCGCCTCGCCGATGAACATGACCGGCGCGTCGGCAGCACCGTCGGCGAAGACCAGCTTGGAGGCGGTGTGCTGCAGCGGGCAGAGGTCGAAGCCGGCCATCGCCTCGCGCAACGCATCCAGGCTGCCGGCGGCCTGGGCGATGGTGCGGGCGTTGCGCTCCGCCT
>CAZVLI010001048.1:0-1607 GCA_964627965.1 uncultured Rhodospirillales bacterium | reverse complement strand
CTCGGCGGGGCCTCTTGCGATCGCGAGATTGTGGCGGCCGGCGAAGGCGTCGAGTGCGGTGCGGATCACGGCGGCTGCCTCCGCCGCGCGCAGGCGTCGGTCGAGCGCGTGTGCCTCGCCCTGCAGCGCGGCCAGCCGCTCCACGTCCGGGAAGGGGAGCGGGTGCATGAGCGACATCGCTCAGGCCGCCGTGACCGGCCGGGTATGGCGCCGGCTGATCGCCGAGGCGCGGCCGTCGCCGGTCGGCTGGAAAAACACCGAGAACTGCGACAGCGCCCGCTGCCACGCTTCCGGGTCCTCGCCCTCGGCGACCTCGAAGGCATCGAAGCCGCAGCGCTGCATGAACAACGCCTGGTCGATCAGCACCTGGCCGACCGCCCGTACTTCACCGGTATACCCAAGCCGTTCGCGCAAAAGCCGCGCGGCGGAGAAGGCGCGACCGTCCTTGAACGCCGGGAACTCCAGCGCGATCGCCGCGAACCGTCCGATGTCCTCGTTGATCTCGGCCGGCGACTGGTCGTTGGCGAGCCGCAGGCCGACCTGACGCCCTTGCAGCCGGTTGCGATGCGTCCGCCACAGGTCCAGCGACACGAACACCGGATCGTCGCCGGCCAGTTCGCTCTCGTCGGCGGCGTGGCGCCAGGTGTCGGCGACGGCGCTGCCGTCGGCCTTAAGCAGCAGCCTGGCCATAGAGCCTCTCCTTGAACGGATCGATGCCGATACGGGCGTAGGTCTCGACGAACGGCTCGTGCGGCCGGCGCAGCGCCAGGTAGGTCTCGACGATGGATTCGATGGCGTCCGCGACCTCGACGGCAGGCAGCGCCGGCCCGACTAGTTCACCCAGCGCCGCCGCCTCGTCGGCCCGGCCGCCGAGCGTGATCTGGTAGAACTCCTCGCCGCGCTTATCGACGCCGAGGATGCCGATATTGCCGACGTGGTGATGGCCGCAGGCGTTGATGCAGCCGGAGATGTTCAGCGTCAGCGGCCCGATCTCCTGCTGTCGTGCCGGACTGGCGAAGCGACCCGAGATCGCCTGCGCCACGGGGATCGAGCGCGCCGTCGCCAGGCTGCAATAGTCCAGCCCCGGGCAGGCGATGATGTCGCCGATCAGACCCAGGTTGCCGTCGCCGATGTCGGCGGCCTCCAGCGCCTGCCAGAGCGCAAACAGGTCGGCGCGGCGCACGTGCGGCAGCACCAGGTTCTGCTCGTGCGCGACGCGGATCTCGCCGAAGGAATACTGCTCGGCTAAGTCGGCGACGATGCGCATCTGGTCCGACGTGGCGTCACCCGGAATGCCGCCGGCCGGCTTCAACGAGACGTTGGCGATGGCGTAGCCCTGGACCTTGTGCCGCGCAACGTTGGCCCGCAGCCATTGGGCGAAGCCGGGATTGGCCTGCGCGGCCGCATCGACCCCGTCGTCGTCGTCCAGCACCTCGAACGCCGGCGGCGCGAAGTAGGCCGCGATACGGGCCAGCTCGTCGGCCGGCAGGTCGACCGCCGTGTCCTTGATCTCGGCCCACTCGGCCTCGACCAGGCGGGTGAACTAGTCCAGCCCGGACTCGTCCAGGAGGATCTTGATCCGCGCCTTGTACAGGTTGTCGCGCCGG
>CAZVLI010001047.1:0-1611 GCA_964627965.1 uncultured Rhodospirillales bacterium | reverse complement strand
TTCACGTTCGGGAAGCGCTTGGCGACCTTCAGGGTCGGGTTCATGAAACCGAAGGACGTGGTGAAGATCAGGTCGTGGCCGCTGTTCGCGAGCTGGGTGATGACCCGCTCGGCATCGGCGCCCTCCGCGACATTCTCCACGAAGCTGGTTTTCACCTTGTCGCCCAGCGCCTTCTCGATCGCCAGCCGGCCTTCGTTGTGCTGGTACGACCAGCCATGATCGCCGATCGGGCCGACATAGACGAAGCCGACCTTGGTCGGATCGTCGGCCAGCGCCGGGCCCGCGAGCCAAGCCGCCGCCGCGCCGGCCAGCAACGCGCGTCGCGTGGCCTTGCGTCGCATGATTGCACCTATCATGGGGACCTCCTCTCCCTGTTGGTCACGCCCGACTCCTACGCGTCGGGGTGGAAAACCTTGCCGATCGACGCCGGTGCGTTCAGCCGGATTCGTATGGCGTCCCGCGATATCAGCACCAGCACCGCGATAGTGGCGAGATAGGGCAGCATCGACAACCATTGCGACGGCACCGCCAGGCCCAGCCCCTGGGCATGCAGCTGAAGGATCAGCACAAGCCCGAACAGGTAGGCGCCGAGCAGCAGCCGCCCCGGCTTCCAGGTCGCGAACACCACCAGCGCCAGCGCGATCCAGCCGCGCCCGGCGCTCATGTTCTCCGCCCACATCGGCGTGTAGGCGAGCGACAGGTAGGCGCCGGCCAGCCCCGACATGGCGCCGCCGAACAGGGTCGCCGCGTAGCGAATGAAGATCACCGGATGGCCCAGCGCGTGCGCCGCCTCTGGCGATTCGCCAACCGAGCGCAGGATCAGGCCCGACCGCGTCCGCGCCAGGAACCACGCCACCGCCGGCACCGCCGCCAGCGACAGGTAGACCAGCGCGTCATGCCCGAACAGCACCGGCCCGACGAACGGCAAGTCCGACAGGCCGGGAATATCCAGCGACGGCAGCGGGTCCAGCGGCATGCCGATATAGGGCTTGCCGATCAGCGCCGACAGCCCGACCCCGAAGATGGTCAGCGCCAGCCCGGTCGCCACCTGGTTCGACAGTAGCGTCAGCGTCAGGAAAGCGAACAGCGCCGCCGTCATGATGCCGAGCAGTGCCGCCACGCCGATGCCGGCCAGGCCGCTACCCGTCGCGCTCGCGGCGGCGAAACCGCCGACCGCGCCGACCAGCATCATCCCCTCCACGCCGAGGTTAAGCACGCCGGCCTTCTCCGTCACCAGCTCGCCCAGCCCGGCGAGCAGCAGCGGGGTCGCGGCCGTCGTCACGGCCACCAGGATCGCAGCAACGAATTCCGGACTCACGCTACAACCTCGCCAGGCCGCAGCCACCGCACGCGGTAGCGGACCAGCACGTCGCTGGCCAGCAGGAAGAACAGCAGCATGCCCTGGAACACGCCGGCGACCGCGACAGGCATGCCAAGCTCGATCTGCACCGTCTCGCCGCCGATGTAGGACAGCGCGACCAGCAGGCCGGCTGGGACGATACCCAAGGGATGCAGCCGGCCGAGGAAGGCGACGATGATCGCGGTGAAGCCGTAGCCGGGCGAGACCGTCGGCCGAAGCTGCCCGATCGGCCCGGCGACCTCTCCGAGGCC
>CAZVLI010001046.1:0-1613 GCA_964627965.1 uncultured Rhodospirillales bacterium | reverse complement strand
GGCAGCACCTACCTGGCCCTGGGCCTGCAGGGCCTGGCCCCTTACCTCTTTGAAATCGACGCCGCCCTGTTCGTCAGCGACGACGGCGATGCACTGGTAAGAATCGAGGGCGAATACGAGCTGCTGATCACCCAGCGCCTGATCCTGCAGGGGCGTGCCGAACTCAACGTGGCAGCGCAGGACGTACCAGCGCTGGATATCGGCTCGGGCCTGTCTTCCGCCGAACTTGGGCTGCGGCTGCGCTACGAGTGGGTGCGCGAATTCGCGCCGTACATCGGCGTGAGCTGGACACGAGCCGTCAGCGACACCGCCGATCTGTTGCGTGCGAACGCTGAACAGGTGGAACGGCTTTCTATCGTGGCCGGACTTCGAGTCTGGTTCTGACGCCGCACCGGGAAACGCCGATCAGACCACCGCGTTTAGGCTGCCGCTCCGCGGTCAAGACGCCGGCTACCCTGTTCTTTGCTGGGCGCTGCCTGGAAAACGCCGCTCAGCCGCCGGCACCGGAACGACGCTAGGCGCCAGCAGCTGCACCGGATCGGTAGGGCCGAAGGTGACGGTCAGCGTGCTGGTCGCATCGGCGACGCCGCCGTTCTCGCCCTTGGCGGTGAGCTGGGCGAACACGTACAACACGTCGCCGGGATTCAGGGTGAAGTTGACCGTATCGGTGTCGAAACCGGAACCGGGTGCAAAGAACGGGTTGTCGGATACCTGGCCGACCTCGAAGACCGCGCCTTGCTCATCCGCGGGCACCTGGATGCTCTCGAGGACGCCGGTTGAAAAATCCGTCGTGAATATCGGATCAACCAGCGTGTAGACCGCCAGCCGGCCGCGCGCCTCCACGTCGCTGTTGGCGTTGGGCAGCGAAAAGTCGGCGTCCACCGTCACGGTGATGGAAAAATCCTCCGGCGCCGCGCCGGTGAATTCGTAGCGCTGGATCGCCGTCGCAATGCCTTCGCCGCCGGTGGTCTGGCCGGCCGGCGAGGAACCCAGCGCCCGCAGCAGCGGTGCAAACACGTCACCGGTAAACGCCGCTTCGGCGAAGCCGCGGCCGCTGCTGGAGGTGAAGTCGACCAGCGCGGAGGTCGCTAACTCACCGCCAGCCGGTACCGCGCTGGCATCAACGCCCCCGGGCGGCGAGCAGATAAAGCTACAGTCATCGAAGGTGCGGGCCTCGGCAACGGCGCCGTAGCCGGTGGTGGCCGCGTGGACGTGAACAGTGGTCAGGGACAGGGCGGCGATGATTACGATCCGTGCGGCATGCATGGCGGCTTCCTCCTCGGGCTCCGGCGCATTGCGCCTTGTTTCTCCAGAACTTATACCAGCCCTCGAACCCTGAGAACCGCGCCAGCGCATGAACTTGCGCAAGATGTGACAAAAGCCCGCAGCCAGTGCTGCGGCCCGCTTCAACCGGGCCGGCGGCGCCCGCCCCGCAACGACAAACCCGGCGCGTTGACGACTTGCAGTGATTGCCTTACACCTAGCGCATGAGTTTCCAAGCCCGAGGCCCGCTGGCCGCTGCCTGCCACGCTGGAAGGCCCGCCGGGACCGGTGCCCGGCGGGGCGCCGACGGCAAGGCTGGGCCGCGACGCCGCGACGCGGCGGTGTCGCCG
>CAZVLI010001045.1:0-1615 GCA_964627965.1 uncultured Rhodospirillales bacterium | reverse complement strand
AGGTTAACCAAGTGCTTCCGTCCAGCTTCGAGCAGGTCGAGCCCCAGTAGAGCGGTTGTGGCGGGCTCGGAGATACCACCTCTGGCGGTGACCATGAGGCTGGTGGTGATTCCTTCGCCGAAGAACAGGACGTTGCTGGCCGGGACTTCATTGGTGATTTCCACACGCGAGCTGAATAGTTCGCCGGAAACATCACCAAACGCCTGCGGCCTCATCGTGTCGACTAATGCGCTGCCCGACAACGCCGCATTGAAAACCGCAGAAAGCTCGCCTCCGCCCGGCGCGGGCTCCGCAATCACCAAGCCGATATTCGGCCCGGGTAAAGGGACTTGCTGGTGCGCTTCGATACGGAGCAGAAGGGCATTGGCGCTACCAGCGGACAACGACGCAATGAGCGCAAGCGCTGCCGTGGTGAATCGCTTCGTCATGGTCGCCCCCCGGAAAGACCTGCTTCGGGGTTCTGATGCAATTCGTGTGCCGGTAGCCGAAAGCCTGCGCCAACAGTTCCTTACAAATGTCCGGACAGTTCCCATGTAAATGTTCCTGACAGCCTGCCTTGGTGCGCCTTCACGAACGTGACAAGTATGCAACGCGCCGGGCGCAAGCAATGCGCTGCTTACTGGTGCTGATGCCGGAGACTTCCCGGCTGCGGACTAGGTCACTAAACCCATTCTGGCTTGCCGGTCCATAGTCACGGTATTGTTATCGATACTGGATACGATGCCAGGTCTACACGGCGCCGTGCGGCGATAATCTGCCAGAGCCATCGCCGCTCGCGGCCTGCCGCTAGTCCGAGTGCCCGTCAATATCCACCGTCGGAGTTGACCGTGAAATCTTCGCTTGCCAGCCTGTTGATACTCACACTGGCGTTGTTCCAGGCGCCCGCCAACGCCGCTCCCTTCGCCTACGCCGTCGGCACCATCCAGGGAACCCCCGTCGAGCCCGGCGCGCTGGTCCGCATCGACCTCGCCTCGGGCCTGGCGACCCGCATCGGCGTGGTCACCGATGCCGCCGTGCCGGCAACGGTCTACGCGAATGTCGGCGGCCTGGATATTGATCCGGCCACCGGCCAGCTCTACGCGGTGGATGATGCGGCGGACCGCCTGATCCGCATCGACCCTCAAACTGCCCAGGCGACCGTCATCGGCCCCATCACGGATGGCGGCAGCCCGATCGCGTCGATCTCGAATATGGGCCTGGCCTTTGACGGCGCCGGAACGCTTTACTTCGTTTCCACCTCCGGGCGGCGCTTCGCGACGATGGATATCACAACAGGGGCGCTGAGCAGCATCGTTACTGGCGGCGCGGCGCCGAATACCTCCGGACTCGCGATAGGGCCAGCGGGCTTTTTCGGTGTGACGCCGGGCGCTACCGACCGGTTGATCAGCATAAATCCGGCTGATGGCGTCTCGACGCCGATTGGCGCCGGCCTGGGCATTGATGTCAGCAACCTCCTCGGGCTGGAGTTCGATGGCGACGGCGTGCTCTGGGGTGTAGAAAAAACCTCGGGCGCGAATCCCACGGCGCTGTTCACCGTTGATACCGTGTCAGGTCTCGCGTCCGTGGGCAGCACGGTCATGCTGGAAGGGAGCGGGACACTGGTAAACGAACTGGC
>CAZVLI010001044.1:0-1619 GCA_964627965.1 uncultured Rhodospirillales bacterium | reverse complement strand
GCCTGGTTCAGCATGCCGCAGACCAGGTCGCGGCGCTGCTTGAACACCTTGTTGTTCTCCGCGATGAACCCCTGCGGCCCGTTCAGCGCTTCCACCGCCGCCGCCTGACTGATCGAGCTGGCATTGGTGGTCGACTGGCCCTGCACCATGGTCATCGCCTTGATCAGCTCGACCGGGCCGCCGGCGAAGCCGATGCGCCAGCCGGTCATGCAGTAGGCCTTGGACACGCCGTTGACGGTCAGCGTCCGGTCGTACAGACCCGGCTCGACCTGCGCCGGCGTGGCGAACTGGAAGTCGTCGTAGACCAGGTGCTCGTACATGTCGTCGGTCATCACGTGCACCTGCGGGTGTCGCATCAGCACGTCGGTCAGCGCCTTGAGCTGCTCGGCCGAGTAGGCCGCGCCGGACGGGTTCGACGGCGCGTTGAAGATCAGCCACTTGCTCTTGGGCGTGATGTGCTTCTCCAGCACTTCCGGCCGCAGCCGGAACCCATCGGCCAGCGTGGTCGGCACCTCCACCGGCGTGCCGCCGGCGAGCAGCACCATGTCCGGGTAGCTGACCCAGTAAGGCGCCGGGATCAGCACCTCGTCGCCGGGGTTCAAGGTGGCGAGGAAGGCGTTGAACAGCACCTGCTTGCCGCCGGTGCCGACGATGATCTGCTCGCGCTTGTACTCCAGCTCGTTGTCGCGCTTGAACTTGGCGACGATGGCATCGCGCAGCTCCGGCGTGCCGGGCACGTCGGTATACTTGGTCTCGCCCGCCTCGATGGCGCGGATCGCGGCCTGCTTGATGTTGTCGGGCGTGTCGAAATCCGGCTCGCCCGCACCCAGGCCGATAACGTCGACGCCTTTCGCCTTCAGCTCGCGCGCCTTGGCGGTGGCCGCCAGCGTGGCGGAAGGCTTCACACGAGAGAGGCTGTCGGCGAGAAACGCCATGACCCGGTTCCTTTCTATGGCCAATCGGGGCCCACGCCCCGGCGCCTGAGCCTATAGTCCGCCACCCGCGGCGACGCAACCCGAAGCCCCCGCGGTAACCGAACCTTCACCAAATATTAGCCATATCCTGTGACACCAGTCCTCGGGGCTCGCAGGAGCAAATCGGCATGATCGACCTGGAATTCCTTGGCGACCGCGGCGTGCAGATGCCGTATCCCGTCCTCGGCGTTGGCGACGTCAACGGCGATGGCATCGGTGATATCGCGATACGGATCTACGCTGCCGAGGAGGCCGGCGCCGAACCAACGAAATACCGCGTCATCCTGTTCGGCGGCGAGACGCTCAACTTCGATCTCGAAGTGCTGGAAGCCGATATCCGCAACCTCCGCGACGACGGCCTGGCGATCAAGACCACATTCGCCGTCATCGATGGCGTAGGCGACGTCAACGGCGACGGGCGCGCGGATTTCGGGTTCATCCCGTCGGTGACAACTGGCTCAGCAGGCGAGGTCTATCTCGTCGAGGCGCCAGCGGCCCCAACCGTTGACATCGATCTCTTTGACTTGGGCGAATCTGGCAGCGTCATCAGTACGCCGAATGCGCCAAGCGCCCGCGAAGGCATGTCCTATCACTTCGATCCGGTCGGCGACTTCAACGGCGACGGCCTCGACGATCCGGCCTTCT
>CAZVLI010001043.1:0-1623 GCA_964627965.1 uncultured Rhodospirillales bacterium | reverse complement strand
GACAAGGTCGGCGACAAGGTCCAGCTCGTCGGCGACGACCTCTTCGTCACCAACCCGGCGCGGCTGGCGGACGGCATCGCCAAGGGCACGGCGAACGCGATCCTGGTGAAGGTCAACCAGATCGGCACGTTGACCGAGACGCTGCAGGCCGTAGACATGGCGCACCGCGCCACCTATCGCGCGGTGATGTCGCACCGCTCCGGCGAGACCGAGGACACCACCATCGCCGACCTCGCCGTCGCCACCAATTGCGGGCAGATCAAGACCGGCTCGCTGTCGCGTTCCGACCGCATGGCGAAATACAACCAGCTGCTGCGAATCGAGCAGGAACTGGGCGATCAGGCGGTCTATGCCGGCCGCGGTGCCTTGCGCGCCTGACCACTGGGCGGGGTTTGCCGGGCCGGGCCCGGGCGTAACGAGTTCCTCATGCGTATCAATGAGTTCGCTGTGCCGACACCGCTGTGGGGTGGCCCCAGGCGATGAGTTATGTCGTCGGCGGCTTGACGCGACTCCCGCGCGGTGATTCGGTGGCCTTCATGGACCTGACCCATCGCCTGCGCCGACACCTTCGGAGCGGCCTCGTGCCGTCTCTCATGGTGCTGTGGATTGCCTATTTCGGCTACCACGTGGTGCAGGGCGACCGTGGCCTGGCGGCCTATGCCCGGCTGGAGCAGGACCTGATCCGCGTGCAGGCGCAGCATCGCGAGGCGCTGGCGGTGCGGGAGAAGCTGGAAGCGCGCGTCGCGCTGCTCCATCCCGCGCACATCGACGCCGACATGCTGGACGAGCGCGCGCGCATCGTGCTCGGCGTGGCGCACCCCGACGAAGTGCTGATCTACGCCGACTAAGCTTCGAACGCCCAGCGTATGGCGTCGGCCATGGCGCGGACGACAGGTCCGTCGCCTCTTCCCTTTAGAACCAGCTTCGACGTCGGCATCGACGGCATGTCTTCGAGCACGACCAGGTCGTCGGCGCGTGCGGAAACGCCGAGCAGGCCGACCGCAATGCCGGCGCGGATCGCGGCCGTGATCCCGCCGACACGTTCACTGGTGAACACGACCCGGTAGGGCCGGCCGGTGGCGTCCAGGGCCTGTAGCGCGCGTTCACGCCACCAGCAATCGCGGTCGAACAGCGCCACGGGCAACGGCGAGCGCTGGTGCGCCCGATGCTGGCGCGCCGCCATCCAGCAGGTCGGTTCCTCGAAGAGCAGTGTGACGTCCGGCGGCGGGGCCTCGACCTCGTAGACCGCAAGGTCGAGCGTCCCGTCGGCCACGGCCTGGGCGAAGCCGGCGCTATCGCTGGCGCGCACCTCCAGGTCGACCCGCGGGTGCTCTTGGGCGAAGCGCGCGATGGCGTGAGCCAGAATAGCCTCGCCATACTCGTCGGTGATCCCGACACGCAGCGGTCCGGCCAGCGGCGACTGACGAAGCTCGGCAAGGATGCCGTCGAGTTCGCCGACGACCTGACTTGCGACCGGCATTAATCGCTCGCCGGCCGGCGTCAGCGTGACGCCGCGCCCGTGCCGGTCGAACACCGGCCGGCCCAGCAATTCTTCCAGCTGCTTGATCTGGAGGCTCGCCGCCGATTGCGAACGATAGATCCGTGTCGCGCCGGCGGAGATGC
>CAZVLI010001042.1:0-1623 GCA_964627965.1 uncultured Rhodospirillales bacterium | reverse complement strand
GGGCGCCGGTGCCGGAATTGCCGCAGTCGACCACGTCCTCCGGTTCGCAAAGCCCGCCGAGGCCACGACCGGCGATCCGGGCAGACCCGCCTTCGGGCCCCGGCAGCTCGATCACCTCGGCACCGAATCCCCCCAGCGCGAGGCCGGTACGATGCACATCGTCGCCGCCAGACAGGCCCGTGATGCGCGTTTCACCGACCGCCAGCGCGCCGAGAATGAGCGCCCGATGCGACAGCGACTTGTCGCCCGGCACCGCCGCGGTACCGGCCAGGGGACGCGATGGCTTAGCTCTCAGCGGCGACATTCGGGTTTCTCTCTGGTGGGGCTTGCGCGGCACGTCGCGTTCTTAGTGTTTGACACTTGTCGGCGGAAGTGGCAATTGCCGCGACCGACTTGCTGTCTAACCACGCCGGAGGGGCATGTGGCGAAGCCGGAATGGGGCACCAAGCGCGCCTGTTTGAGTTGCGCGGCGAAGTTTTACGACTTCGGAAAGTCGCCGATCGTCTGCCCGAAGTGCGAGGCGGTCTTCGACCCGGACGCGCTGACACGCGGCCGGCGGCAGCGTGCGGAGGCGAAGGCGCCGGCCGCGAAGCCGAAGCCGAAGCCCGTCGAAGAAGTCGAGGACGACGAGGTCGAGGACGACGATGACGTCCTCCTCGACGATGACGACGACGATGATGACGACGAAGACATCGATGCCGCCGCGGTCGACGACGAGGACGAAGGCGACGACGGTGCGTCCGACGACAACGACGACGATGATGACGAAGAGGAAGATGAGAATCTTGTCTCGCTCGACGACGCCGAGGACGATGTCGACGATGACGACGACGAGGAGGACACCTAGCGCGGACCGCGACGGCGTCGATTTTCCGCTTGCGGGCGGGAGGCCGGCTGCATAGGTTCTCCACCCGTCCCGCCGGGGACCGCGCCAGCGCTGGCTCGACGCACGTCGCGCCATCGTGAAAACGCGAAATACGGGGCCATAGCTCAGTTGGGAGAGCGCTTGAATGGCATTCAAGAGGTCGGCGGTTCGATTCCGCCTGGCTCCACCAAGTTTCTCAAGGGCCTAGCCGGCAACGGCTGGGCCCTTTGCCTTTGTCGGCGCTATACCGCGCCGCTCTGCAGTGCCGCCACGATCTCGGCCCACTCGTCCGGCAGCGCGGCTTGCGATGCCGGGCGCTTCGCCCGCCGGTACCAGTAGCCGGCGTTCGCCAGATCGCCCTCGATCCGATGCAGATGCGCGTGGACCCAGGCCGCCGTCGGCGTGTCTTCCGACTGTGCCAGTTCGTGGGCCCGATCCCACTCGTCGCGGCCGGCGTGCCACATCGCCCGCATCGGCACCGTCAGGCCCCCCGGCGGTGCGGCGGCGGCGAGACTGGCGCGGAAATCATCGACGTTCATGAGCCACCTCCCTGCGTCGTGACGGTAGCACATCGGGGCTGGCCGTCCGGCCAGCGGTCGCTATCATGCGCGCCAAGAGGGTGGGGATGAGCAACAATAAGAAACGAACCCGGATCACCGGGCTTTCGTGGTGCGCGGCACTGCTGGCGCTGCTGTGGACCACGCTATCCGGCGCCGCGATCGCCGGACCGAAACTCTATGACATGCGGCCGATGCTCG
>CAZVLI010001041.1:0-1623 GCA_964627965.1 uncultured Rhodospirillales bacterium | reverse complement strand
CGCACCACGCCTCCTTCTACCGCAGCGCGATCTGCCTGCTGATCCTGCTGCCGTTCGTCTGGCGCACCGGCTGGGTGGCGATGCGTACGCGCATCCCGGTGCAGCACGTCGTGCGCAACTCGATCCACTACGGCGCGCAGTGGTGCTGGCTGTTCGGCGTCGGCGTCCTGCCGCTGACCGAAGTGTTCGCCATCGAGTTCACCGCGCCGATCTGGACCGCGCTGATTGCCGCCGTGTTCCTGTCGGAGCGCCTGACCCGATCCCGCCTGACCGCCATCGGGCTCGGCTTCGCCGGCGTGATGGTGATGCTGCGGCCCGGCATCGCGGTGATCGATCCGGCCTCGCTGGTGGTGCTGACCGCCGCGTTCGGCTACGCGGTCTCCTACGTGCTCACCCGACGGATGATGGCGACGGAGTCGGCGCTCACGCTGATCTGGTGGATGAGCCTCGTGCAGCTGCCCTGGGGCGCGGTGCTCTCGATCGGCAACTTCGTGGTACCGAGCCCGGACCTGTACCCGTGGGTGGCGCTGATCGGCCTGTCCGGTCTGACCTCGCATTATTGCGTGGGCCGCGCCCTGAGCCTCGCCGACGCGACCGTCGTCGTGCCGCTCGACTTCCTGCGCCTGCCGCTGGTCGCGCTGGTTGCGTGGCTGCTCTACAACGAGGCGGTCGATCCCTTCGTCGCCGCCGGCGCCGCCCTGGTGCTGGCCGCCAACTGGATCAACCTGAAGAAGGGCTAGTCCCGGTCCTTCCAGATCTCGTCGCGAAGGCGAGCCATCTTGCTACGGGCGCGCGGGTCGGTCAGCGGGTCGATCTTGCTGGCCAGCGCCATGAACCGCTCGGCCTCGGCCTGCATGCGCTTGAGCCCCTCGCCGCCGCCGCGCGGCTCGATCCACAGCCCAAGCCAGTCGAGCGCCACCAGGGCGATGAAGGACACCACGAAGATGATGCAGATGGCGACGTAGATCGCCGGCGACCACACGAACCAGAAGGCCAGCGGCGTCGCCGCCAGGATCACGCCCAGCGCCGCCATGCCGGCCTCGCGGAGGAAGCGAAGATGCTGGATGTCCATCGCGGCTACCCCTGACCCTCGCGCTGCAAGACGTCGCGAAGTTCGGTCTTCAGTATCTTGCCATAATTGTTCTTCGGCAATGAGTCGACGAACCGATAGTGCTTCGGGCGCTTGAAGCGGGCGATCTGATCCAGGCAGAGCGCGTCGAGCTCGGCCTCGGCCACGTCGCCGCCCTCGCGTCGCACCACGAAGGCGACGACTTCCTCGCCCCAGTCGGGATGCGGACGGCCGATCACCGAACACTCCAGCACACCGGCATGGCGCAGCAGCACCTCCTCGATCTCGCGCGGATAGATGTTGGTACCGCCGGAGATGATCATGTCCTTGGAGCGGTCCTTGAGGGTCAGGAACCCGTCTTCGTCGAAGGCCCCGACGTCGCCGGTATGCAGCCAGCCGCCGCGCAGGCCCGCCTCGGTCGCCTCCGGGTTTTGCCAGTAGCCGACCATCACCACGTCGCCGCGACAAACGATCTCGCCGATCTGGCCGACCGGCAGTTCGTTGTCATCCTCGTCAACCACGCGCACCTCGACATCCGTGCGCGCGATCCCGAC
>CAZVLI010001040.1:0-1627 GCA_964627965.1 uncultured Rhodospirillales bacterium | reverse complement strand
CGTAGAGTCCGCTGTTCACCGCCGCGTCGATGCCGCCGGCGAGCGTGGCATCCGGCGCCAGCCAGGTGCCGACGCTGTGCCGCAGCGCGGACAGCGGCGACGGCATGCCATCGAGGCCCAGGGCATCCGACAGCGCGCCATCGGCCAACCGGTCGACGTCGCGTGCCGTTCGAACCACGCTGCCCAGCGCATCGAAAGCTCCCGACGCCTGTGCGGTCGGCGGATCGATGCTGTAGCTCGTGTCGAGCTGGACCAACGGTGCGGTTGAACCTGTACCTTGCACGAAGCCGGGCGAGACGTCGCCGATGCGCGGTCGCGTCGCGGCGAAACGCAGCGGCGCCGGGTCGCTCAGATAGTTGATCGCGACCATCAGCCCTGCCCTCCCGCGCCGTCGCCGGTCTCGACCGGCGGCGCGACGCCGATGTCGGCGCCGCCGACCTCCAGCGCCGGCAGGCCGTATTTCAGGCGCAGCTCCTCCGCGCGCAGGGCGAAGTCGTGGGCCAGCTTCTCGCGCTGCAGCGCCAGGTCGGCCAGCGTCTTCTCGCGTTCCAGCGCGATCTTCTCCGCCGCCTCGCGCGCCTTGCGCTCCAGGTCGGCGTGAAAGGCGACGCCTTGCGGATCGGGTGGCGGCGCGGCCGGCGGCGGTGCCTGGTCGGGGTCGGAGAAGTACTCGTCCGGCGCGCGCAGGCCGGCATTCTCGACGATGCGGCTATAGGTGTTGTGCAAGTTCTTCAGGCTCACCAGAGGGTTGGAAGGGCCGAGCAGTTGCATCATCGCTTCCTGCTTGGCGGCGATGCCGGCGAGGTGCGCCAGGGTCTGGTCGCGACTGCCGGTGCCGATGCCGACGGAGACGGTGACGTCCATGTCGGCGTTCCAATGGCGCGGGTCGATGTCGATCCACTCGCCGCGCAGGCGCACGGTGCGGGCGCGATCCTGGTAGCGCACCACCAGCCGCAGCATCTTGCGGAACAGGTCGCGCACGCCGGTCTCGGCGAAGATGCGGGCGATCAGTTCCTTGCGACCGCGCGCCGCCTCCATGATCTCGCGCACGCCGGTCGCGGTGTGGTTCAGCGCGTCGGTGCCGAGGCCCTGGGCGAAGCGGCTGATCCCGGTGCGTGCCTCCTTCACGCCGTCGATGTGTTCGACCATCTGGAACGACTGCGCCGACAGGCCGGGCGTGTTCAGCGGCCAGATCTTGCCCTGCGGGTTGCCCTGCGTGCGCACGATGCCGCCGGGGCGCGAGGTCAGCAGGTCGTCGAGGTTTACGCGGTCGCCGGTGGTGTCGACGGCGACGCGGGTATTGTTGGTCAGGTAGAAGTTGTCGAGCATCTGACGCCACAGCACCGACTTGATGCGCTGCAAATCCATCACCTGGTCGGCGACCGACTGGCCGTAGAAGCGATGCGGCATCGGCACCGGGCACAGCGTGGCGAAGGGCAGCTCGTCGACTTCCTGGTTCTGCAGGACGGTCGCGCCGACGCGGATGACGTGGCGCAGCTCGGCCAGGCCATCGCCATCGACGTCGGCGCGGACGAACTCCTCCAGCACCGTGACCTGATCGTCGTTCGGCAGCCCCGCCTCGTCCTGGAAACGATCGCGGGCGAAACGCCAATCCGGGCCGTCATGG
>CAZVLI010001039.1:0-1628 GCA_964627965.1 uncultured Rhodospirillales bacterium | reverse complement strand
TATCTATTGTCCTTGCCAGAAGGTTCGCTCGGCCGGGTTTTCGTTGACGAGCTGACCGAGCGCGCCCAGTTCGCCGACCTCGCAGACACCGTCCTCGATGCTGATGGCGCCGCCGTCGCGCAGCGCCAGCGCCAGTTCCTCGCAATAGAGCGGGTTTCCGTCGGCGCGGCCGAGCACGAAGTCGGTGACGGGTGGCGGTACTTCGGTGATGCCGAGTTGCTGCGCGACGATGGCGGTCAGGGCCGTCTTGTCGAGCGGCCGTAGGACCAGTCGCTCGGTGCGCGAGGCGGCCAGCAGCTTGCCGAAGCCCTCCGGTGCTTCGCCTTCGAACAGGCGCAGCGTGAGGACCGGAAGCAGCGCGGGCACCTGCTCGGCCAGATCGGCCAGCAGCAGCCACGACGCGGTGTCGAGCCAGTGCGCGTCCTTGACGATCAGGAGCCTTGGCGACCGTTCGGCAAAGTGTGCCAGCAGGCGGCACAGCAGTTCGCGCGTGCGCTGCGCCCGGGCCGGCCCGGCAAGTCCCCGCGTGAAGGCGTTGTCGCTCCAGCCGGCCGGCAGCACCGGCTGCAGCAGCGGCGCGGCCTGCAGGATGTCGGGCTGGTTCGGCAGGAGCGCCAAGACTTCGAGCTGGCGTTCCTGGTCGTCGTCTTCCACGGCGCTGGGGAAGAGCTGGGCAAAGACCTCGCGGAAGGCGTAGTACGGCGAGGCCTGTTCCAGGGCGACGCCGGCGGCGAAGAGAGGCGCGAGGCCACGCTCCTCGGCCATCGCCACGAGCTCCATCAACATGCGCGCCTTGCCCATGCCGGCCTCGGCCTCGATCAGCAGCGGATCGCCCTGACGCTCGCCGACCAGCCGGTCCAGCCGGTTGGCGAACTGCCGCAGCTCGGCCTCGCGGCCGACGATCGGCGTGCTCGGCCGCATCAGCGCGGCGGCGGATTGCCGCTGCACGACCTTCGCGGGCTCCGGCCGGAAGATGGCGATGGGGTCAGTCTTGCCCTTCACCTTGATCGGCTCGAGCGCGGTCATGGTCACGCCGTGCGTCGCCTCGGCGGTCGGCGCGTCGGTCAGGATGCCGCCCTTGGCGGCCTGCATCAGGCGCGCGGAGAGGTTCACCGAGTCGCCCATGATGGTGTACTCGCGCCGCGTGCCGTTGCCGACGGCGCCGCAGAACACAGTGCCGGTGGTGATGCCGATGGAGCTCGGCATGTTGAGCGGTTCCAGCCCCTCGCGCATCGCCAGGGCGGCACGGACCGCGCGTTCGGGATCGTCTTCATGCGCCAAGGGCGGCAGGCCGAGCACCGCGATCAGCGATGCGCCCTTGTCGTCGACGCTGACCTTGTTGATCGAGCCCTCGAACCGGTAGAGCGCGGCCTGCAGCGCCTGCATCGCGGCGTGTGCCCGTCCCAGCCCGAGATCGACGGCGAATGCCGGTAGGTTCACGAACAGGATCGAGACGGGGCGCAGCTCGCCCAACCAATCGCCTTGGCCGGCTTCGATGCGGGTCCGGATGGCGCCGGGGATGTAGCCGAGCAAGGCAGACGCCGTCGCCGGCTGGGGGCGCAGGCGGCTGCGCGCGCCGCCGGGGTCGTCGCCGTCCAGTCCGGTCAGGCGCCAGTAGCCGGTGTCAC
>CAZVLI010001038.1:943-1629 GCA_964627965.1 uncultured Rhodospirillales bacterium | reverse complement strand
GAGGACCTGGCGGAGCGGGCGCTCATCTACGGCGGGGAGTCCTCGCAGCGGCGCACCATCAAGGTCGGCAATAGCTTCTACCGGGTGATCTCGGCGGACGCGTATTCAAAGCACGGGTTCAACGCATCAGGCCTGGTGATCGACGAGGTCCACGTCCATAAGAGCCCGGCGCTCATCACCACGCTGACGAGCTCGTCGGGCGGCCGCCGGCAACCTATCGAGATCTATATCACTACCGCGGGGTACGACCGGGAGACGATCTGCTACGAGCTGCACACGCACGCCATCAACGTCATCGACGGGATCATCGACGATCCGACGTTCCTACCGTACATATTCGCGGCGGCTCCTGAGGACGATTGGACCTCACCGGACACGTGGGCACTTGCCAATCCGAACTATCCAGAGTCGCCGAAACCGGCCTTCCTCGAGAAGGAATGCCGGCTCGCGCAGTCGATTCCGCGGCTGCAGAACGAGTTCAAGCAGCTTTACCTGAATATCTGGACTGAGCAGGCGGAGCGATGGCTCGATATCGCTGCCTGGGAGGCGCTCCCCCGAGGGCCGCGCGTCATCGGCCGGCGGAAGTGCTTCGGCGGCCTGGACCTGTCGACCACCCGGGACATCACCGCGCTGGCGCTCGTTTTCCCGCCCGACGAGCAGCACGAGCTCTGGCACCAGAAGGTGTG
>CAZVLI010001038.1:0-918 GCA_964627965.1 uncultured Rhodospirillales bacterium | reverse complement strand
GGGCAGCGCGCGCTGAGCGGCGCCTCCCCTACGACACCTGGTGCGAGGAGGGCTGGCTCCGCAAAACACCAGGCAACCGAATCGACTACGACCAGGTCCGAGCTGACATCAACGAGATCGCGAAGCTCCACTTGGTGCAGGAGATCGGCTACGACCCCTGGAACGCCACCCAGATAGTGACCCAGCTTGAGGGCGACGGTATCGAAATGGTCCAGATGCGTCAGGGCTTCTCGGACATGAATTCGCCAATGCAGGAGCTCGAGCGCCTGGTGACGACGAAGGAAATCAGCAGCGACCGAAACCCTGTCCTACGCTGGATGGCATCGAACGTGTGCGCCCTCGAGGGCCCGAACGAAACGATCCGTCCAGGCAAGGCGAATAAGAAACTCCTGATTGACGGCATTGTCGCGCTGATCATGGCCATCGGCCGTGCCCAGGCCGATGACGGCGAAGACGACGACAGTATCTACAAGACCAGCAAACCCATGATAGTGAAACGATGATTCGACGGCTGTTCGGTAAACGAGACCTGCAACCGGTAGCTGTGCTGAACGTGCCGCGGGATATCACGAGCGCCTTCAAGGGCGCAGCGAAGACCGCCCGTCCGGAGCCTGACCGGCACACCAGGTGGGTGACGAAGAAGCGCACCGCGGGCGTACACGTGAACCACGAGACGGCGATGACCTTCTCGGCGGTCTGGTCGGCGGTGAAGGTCATCAGCGAGACCATCGGGACACTGTCCTGGCACGTCTTCGAACGCCGGCGCGGCGGCGGCAAGGAACGGCGCGACGACTTGTTCGTCGACAAGGTTATCCACAGTCAGCCGAACCCGCAGATGACCGCCCAGACCTTCCGTGAGGTGCTGACCGCCCACTGCCTGACCTGGGGTAACGGATACGCGGAGCTTGAGCGGGATCT
>CAZVLI010001037.1:0-1629 GCA_964627965.1 uncultured Rhodospirillales bacterium | reverse complement strand
GCGATGCGCTACAAGGTGCCGCTCAGGGTGCTGTCGAGTTTCGAGGAAGTCTCCGACGAGGCCGGAACCATCGTCTGCGACGAGGAGGAAATCATGGAATCCAATGCCGTTGCCGGGGTCGCCTACAGCCGCGACGAGGCCAAGATGACGCTGATCTCAGTTGCCGACCGGCCGGGCATCGCGGCGGCGATCTTCGGGCCGCTCGCGGATGCGGGCGTCAATGTGGACATGATCGTGCAGAACATCTCCGAGGATGGACGCACCGACATGACCTTCTCCTGCCCGACCGATCAGGTGCTGCGCGCGGAAAAGGCGGTGGAGGCGGCCAAGGCACGCGGGGACATCAACTTCCACGATCTCGTGAAGGACGAAGGCGTCTGCAAGGTCTCGGTCGTGGGGATCGGGATGCGCAGCCACGCTGGCGTCGCGGCGCAGATGTTCCAGGCCCTGAAAGACGAGAACATCAACATCAAGGTCATCACCACCTCCGAGATCAAGATTTCGGTCCTGATCGACCGCAAATACATGGAGCTTGCCGTCCAGGCGCTCCACGACTGCTTCGGTCTCGACAAGGTGGCGTGAGCAGGCGGCCGACCGGGCGCCGCCGAGATGAGGCATTCTCAGCGGCGCGCCGCTCGCCTATAAGCGGAGACACGAGAAGGACAGTCCTTCGGGGGGCAGAATGCCGGAACGCGCGGAAACCGAGAGCCGAAAGCTCTTGGGCAGGCTCAGGGCGGCCATGGCCGAGGATCTCGCCGGTCAGGCGCGCCTCGATCATATCGTCGGGCTGATCGCGGGATCGATGCAGACGGAGGTCTGTTCGATCTATCTCTTTCGGGACGCCGAGACGCTGGAATTGTGCGCCACCGAAGGTCTCAAGGCCGAAGCCGTCCACAAGACGCGGATGCGGCTTGGCGAGGGTCTTGTCGGGCGCGTGGCGCGGACCGGCCAGATCGTCAACACCGCCAATGCCCCCGCCGAGCGGGGCTTCCGCTACATGCCGGAGACGGGCGAGGAACGCTATTCCAGCTTCTGCGGCGTGCCGGTGCAGCGGCTTGGAGAGGCGATGGGCGTTCTCGTCGTCCAGTCCAAGGCGGAGCGGCAATTTACCGCCGACGAGGTCTATGCGCTGGAAGTCGTGGCCATGGTGCTGGCCGAAATGGCGGAGCTTGGCGCCTTTGTGGGCGAGGGTGCGGCGCTGAAGGCCCGGCATACCCAGCCGGTGATGTTGCGCGGCACCGTGGGTCAGGAGGGCGCCGTCGAGGGCAACGTCTTCCTGCACGAGCCGCGCGTCGTGGTGACGAACCCGATCTCGGACGACCCGGATGCGGAACTCGTTCGACTGCGCAATGCCGTCGACGATCTGCGCATTTCCGTCGATGAGCTTCTCAGCGGGAACCGGGGCGAGGGCGATCAGGCGGACGTGCTGGAGGCCTACCGTATGTTCGCCAATTCAAAGAGCTGGCTGCGCCGGATGGAGGCCGATGTGGTCAGCGGCCTGTCGGCAGAAGCGGCTGTGGAGAAGGAGCAATCGCTCGCCCGCGCGCGGATGAGCAAGGCCACGGATGCCTACATGCGCGACCGGCTGCACGATCTGGATGCCATCTCCAACCGGCTCCTGCGGATCCT
>CAZVLI010001036.1:232-1636 GCA_964627965.1 uncultured Rhodospirillales bacterium | reverse complement strand
GGTTCTAGCCCTCAGCCGGGACAGTTCTGGCTGTCGATGGTACCGCGCAGCCAGTTCTCGAAGTCGCCATCAACCTCGGCGAGATCGCCCAGCCGTTCCGTCAGTCGCTGACGCGCGTCGTCGGCCGGCGACGACGTCATTTGCAGTGGGTCGCGCGCCGCGAAGTCGGCGAACACGTCGAACAGGGCCTGGCGTTCGTCCTGCAGGTAGAGCAAGAAGTAGCGTGCCGTCGCGTGCGTGACAGCCTGACGCGCCACCAGCTCATCGCCTTCCAGATTGTCGAAGGCGCGCCAGTCCATCCCGGCAAGCTCGGCCACCGTCGGCCGCTCGACTTCGTCGGGGCCATAGCGCCGGATCCAGATCCGATCCAGCACGCAACCGCGCCAGTTCGGCACGCCGCGCACCGCCAGCTCGCCACCGACCATCGGCGCGCCGCCCGGCCCTGCGTCGACCTGCCCACCCGGCAGGTACTTGGCCGACACGTTGGAGACCTCGTAGAGCGAGGCCGTCCCTTCTTCCAGCCATGGCGGCAAATCGCCGTAGCGCTCGCCGGCCAGCATGTGAAACAGCTCGTGCGCCAGTGTCCCGACCGCCTGCCCCGGCACGATGCCGATCATCGACAGGTCCTCGCGGAACGAGTAGCCGATGGCATAAGGCGGCACTTCGATCCCGTGCAGCGCCGTCGCCATCTTGCGGAAGTCGGTGACGCCGTTCACCAGATACACGGTGATCAGCTTGTCCGGACGCCGCATCCGATAGGCATCGACGAAGAAGGCGAGGAACCGCTCCAGGGTTTCCGCGACCTGTTCGAGTTCGGCCTCGCTGTGCCCGGCGCTGCTGGCCAGCAGGAAGCCCGACGTGGAAGCGAGCCGAAAATGACCGGCCAGCGGTGTTCGGTCCAAGCGCTCGCTCGCGGCGGCCAGCGCCGCATCGCCATCTTCCGGTGCGAACAGCCGCGCCGCCAGCTCCGCCGGATCGATCTTGCGCACGATCTTCACCGGCTCGGTACTGATCGCGGCGCGTTTGTCGGCAACGCCGTGATAGAGCTTGCTGCGGATCTCCGAGGCGCCGCCCTGCGCCGGCAGCATCGCGAACACCACCTACGTCGGGCGCGCCGTCGACGCCGCGCAGTCGTCGCGTTCCGCCTCGACCGTCGCACGCGCCGGGCCGAGCAGGTAGTTGGCCAGGATGAACTCGAACAGGCGTACGCCGGTCTCCTCGCGCCCGTCGATGCGGCACAGGCCGGTGGCGATCATGTAGTCGACCTCGGCGCGCTTGCCGAAGCTTTCGGTCTCTCGATAGTCGATCAGGTCCGCGACCACCGGCCCGTAGTCGCCGGTGGTCCCGGCGGCGTTCCAGGCCGCGCGCAACACCGGCAAGTCGTTGGCCAGGGCCGGCGCGGTC
>CAZVLI010001036.1:0-222 GCA_964627965.1 uncultured Rhodospirillales bacterium | reverse complement strand
GCATCAGCAATACCCCGACCATCTTCGCGACACGTTGCGCCGCTTTGCATGTCCGTCTCATCCCGGCGCTCCCCCTTGCTAGCGCGTGACCGACGATCCTTGCGCTGCCCCGCCATTGCGCAGCGCGTCCCGCTCCTTCTTCAGCAGGTCCGACATTCCGTCGCCGCCGCCACTTCCCGTCGGCTGCGACTGACCGCCATCGTCGAACGGACGCGGCGCCGG
>CAZVLI010001035.1:0-1640 GCA_964627965.1 uncultured Rhodospirillales bacterium | reverse complement strand
GGCGACGGCGTGATCCGCCGCCTGTCGCTCAGCCGCGCCATCGCGCTGGACATGGAATCGGCGACCATCGCCGCCAACGGGTTCCGCTTCCGCGTGCCCTACGGCACATTGCTTTGCGTTTCCGACAAGCCGCTGCACGGCGAGATCAAGCTGGCCGGCATGGCCGGCGATTTCTACCGCCAGCGCGTCGGCCAGCACCTCGAGATCGGGCTCAAGGCCCTGGAGCGCTTGCGCGGCCAGGAACGCGAACGCCTCCACTCCCGCAAGCTGCGCAGCTTCGCCGAGGTCGCGTTCCAGTAGAGCGGTTCAGTCGGCCGCAAGCGCCCGCGACAGCGCCGTTCCGACCACGATCATGTCCGGTACGCCGCCGCCGGCGAAGGCCTGCATCGCAGCCAGGATTTGGGTGCAGCCCGGCTCGGGCGGCGGCGCGGCGATTCTGAGACGCGGAACGAGTCGACTGGCTTCTTCCTCCCCGCCCGCACGCAGTTCGTCTACCGCCATCCGAAGACGGTCGCCGGCCAGTGCTGGGCCGACACGGGCGTCGACCGCTTCGACCAGTTTTGGCCACGTCGCGAGGTGGACGTAGAGGCTGGGTCGCGTGCCGGTGGGAAAGGCGTCGTGGCGCAGCGCCAGCCGATCAACAACAGCGCGGGTCGCCGGGTCTAGATCGTCGAAGCGCGGAATCGGCGGCAACGTTGGTAGCGGATCGGGCACGGTGCCGTCCGCCGGAACGTCGTCCATCGGCGCCGTCGCTTCGCCTGCGAGATGGCGCAAGATGGCCGTCCAGCCGACCAGGTTCTGCGAGTTGCCACGGTTGTACGCCTCGACCAGGTTGCGCAGCGTGCGTACCGACACATCGTCCAGCCCGGCGGCCTTCAAGTCGTCCGGTCGCAATGGCGCCAGGCCGAGGTCGGGGACGGTGCCGCGCAGCCGGGCGGCGGCCTGCGCCACCGCCCCGGACCGGTACTCGTCGCCGACGATGCCCCACACCCAGGGCAGTACGCCGGGCAGCGCGGCCATGTGGCGCCACAGCAGATTGACGAAGGGCAGCCCGGTCGCGGCGCGGATCTCGGCGAAGATCGCGGCGGTCTCGGGCGGCGCCTCGGCCTCGCGAACTTCCTCCATCGGCCCTAGGGCAGCGCGTAGACCGCGTCGGGCCCCAGTTCGCCGTCGTCGACTTTCACGCGGCCGTCCTCGACCATGTGGATCATGTGGCTGAGGACGGAGCGGGCGGCGGCGCGGTGCAGGTGTTCGGGCACGTCCTTGTACATCTGCGCGACCATCGCCGGGATGCGGCCGGTGCCGTCCTTCAGACAGGCCATGATCTGACGTTCGCGCTCGTGCCGGTGCTCCAGCAATTGGCGCACGAAATTCTGCGGATCGTCGATCGGCGCGGCGTGGGTCGGCCAGTAGCGGTCTTCCGAACGCGCGATCAGCTTCTCCAGGCTGGCCATGTAGCGCCGCATGTCGCCGTCGGGCGGCGAGACGATGGTGGTTGACCAGCCCATCACGTGGTCGCCCGAGAACAGCGCGTTCTCCTCCACCAGTCGGAAGCAGGTGTGGTTCGATGTATGGCCCGGCGTATAGACGGCCTCCAGGCTCCAGCCGTCGCCCTCCAGCACGTCGCCGTCGTCCATCTT
>CAZVLI010001034.1:0-1642 GCA_964627965.1 uncultured Rhodospirillales bacterium | reverse complement strand
TGGTCGAGGGCCAGGTGATGGCGACCGCCAATGGCGTGGCGTCGGGCGCGCTGGTGCGCGGCACGCGGGCCGCCGACCTGAAGGCGCGAGCGATCATTGCCGACAACATCAAGAGCGGCTCGCTGGACGATTTCGACGGCCGCCACGCGGTGCTGATCGGTACGCGGCTGGCCTACAAGATGGGGCTGTCGGTGGGCGACGCGATCTCGCTGATCTCGCCGCAGAAGACCGCGACCGCCTTCGGCTCGGTGCCGCGCGGCAAGGCCTACCAGGTCGTCGGCACCTTCGAAGTCGGCATGTACGAGTACGACAGCAGCTACATCTTCATGCCGCTGGAGGCCGCGCAGGTGTACTTCCGCCTCGGCGACGCGGTCAGCGGCGTCGAATTGGAGGTCGATGACCCCGACGGCGTGGCGGAAATGCGTGGCCCGCTGTTCCGTGCCATCGGCGGGCGCGGGCGCGTGGTCGACTGGCAGCAACTGAACTCGCACTTCTTCAGCGCGCTGCAGGTCGAGCGCAACGTGATGTTCCTGATCCTGACGCTGATCATCCTGGTCGCGGCGTTTAACATCATCTCCGGCCTGATCATGCTGGTGAACGACAAGGGCAAGGGCATCGCCATTCTGCGCACGATGGGGGCGACGCGCGGCGCGGTGCTGCGCGTGTTCCTGATCGCCGGGACGGCCATCGGCGTCATCGGCACCGCCGCCGGCTTCGCGCTCGGCATGGTGTTCTGCGCCAACATCGACCGCATCCGCGTGTGGCTGGAGAGCCTGTCCGGCACCGAGCTGTGGTCGCCGGAGATCCGCTTCCTGTCGCAGATCCCGGCCGTGGTCGATCCGACCGAAGTGGTCGCGGTCGTAGCCATGGCGCTGGGCCTGTCGCTGGCTGCGACGATCTATCCGGCGTGGCGCGCGGCCAGGCTCGATCCGGTCGAAATGCTTCGCTATGAGTGAGGCCGCCGGTCACTGGGCGCTGCGCCTCGACCGCGTGACGCGGCGATTTCCGCAAGGCGACGGCTGGCTGGAGATCCTGCGCGGCGTCGATCTCACCCTGCCGCCGGGCGAACTGGTGGCTCTGGTCGGTCCGTCGGGCAGCGGCAAATCCACCTTGTTGCAGATCGCCGGCTTGCTGGAGCCGCCGAGCGATGGCGAGGTCTGGATCGGGACCCGGGCCTGTGGCCGTCTCAACGACGGCGAGCGCACCGCGCTACGGCGCGACGACATCGGCTTCGTCTACCAGTTCCACCACCTGCTGCCCGAGTTCACCGCGATCGAGAACGTGATGATGCCGATGCGTATCGCTGGCCTCGGCGCGGGCGAGGCGAAGGGGCGGGCGCTGGAGCTGCTGACCACGCTCGGCATCGACCAGCGCCAGAACCACCGGCCCGCTCAGCTATCCGGCGGCGAGCAACAACGGGTCGCCATCGCGCGCGCTATCGCCAACCGGCCGCGCGTCCTGCTGGCCGATGAGCCGACCGGCAACCTGGACCAGGCGACCGCCGAGGTCGTCTTCGCCGAGCTGGTCGAACTGGCGCGCGGGCAGGGCGTCGCGGCGCTGATCGCCACGCACAACGACCAGCTCGCGGCGCGCATGGATCGCACGGTGCGCCTCGTCGACGGGGTGCTGGTCGAAGACTGAG
>CAZVLI010001033.1:0-1645 GCA_964627965.1 uncultured Rhodospirillales bacterium | reverse complement strand
ATCTTCGGCGCGACCCTGTTCGTCGGCATCGGCAACGGGCTGACGGCGCCATCCGGCAAGGTCGGTGCGATGTCGGTGCGTCCTCGCCTGGCCGGTAGTGCCGCTGGGTTGTCCGGCGCGCTCACTGTCGCAATCGGCGCGGTGCTGACCTTGCTTACCGGCGTCGTCCTGCCGATCGAGAACCCGGCGCCGGTGTTGATCGTGGTGATGCTCGCGTCGGCATTCGGCGCGCTGCTGGCTGCGCTGGCGGTGCGTTGGCTGGAGGCTCGGCGGGCCTAGAGCACCGACTGTCCTTCGCGCCAGACCTGGCGGACGACGGGAACGTTGCCGGCCAGCCGGGCGCGGACGAGGTCGGCGCGCTTGCCGACGGCGATCTCGCCACGGTCGTCCAGACCCAGCATCCGGGCCGGCGCGGTCGCGACGGTGCGGATCGCCGCTGGCAGGCTCAGGTGCGCCAGTTCGCCGGCCAGCATGAAGGCGGCGTGCAGCAGGCTGACCGGGACATAGTCCGACGACAGTGCGTCCAGCAGCCCGGCTTCGGCGAGTTCGGCGGCGGCGATGTTGCCGGAGTGCGAGCCGCCGCGAACCACGTTCGGCGCGCCGGCGATCGTCGTGAGTCCGTGCTTGTGCGCGGCCGACGCCGCTTCGCGCGTGGTCGGGAACTCGGCGATGGTGATACCGGCGCCGGCGGCGTCCTCGACGTCGGATACGGTGGTGTCGTCGTGGCTCGCGAGCATGGTGCCACGCGTCTTGGCGGTCTCGATGATGCGGCGCTGGTTGCTGGCCGAGTGCTTGGCCTGCATCTCCAGCTTGGTGGCGATGTGCTTGTCCATCTCCGCGTCGTTCAGGTTGTAGCGACCGGAGTGATAGATGCGCCACTGCGCCATGTCGCGGAACTGGCGCTGACCGGGCGTGTGATCCATCACCGAGACCAGCGCGAGCGTCGGTTCGTCGGCGAACAGCTCGAACACGTCGGCGGCGTCGGGCGTGCACAGCTCGCAGCGGAGATGCAGCTGGTGATCCGCGCGCAGCAGGTCGTCGCGCGCGGCCGCGGCGATGCCGTCGATGGTGGCACGGACCAGGTCGGCGCGACCCTGGCCGTCGCCGTAGTCGCCGATGCGCAGCGCGTCGAGCACCGTGGTGATGCCGGCGGAGGCCATGTCGGCGTCGTGCGCGATCACCGCCGGCAGGGTCGGCCACACCACCTTCGGGCGCGGTACGATGTGCTTCTCCATGTTGTCGGTGTGCACCTCGACAAGACCAGGCAGAAGCAGGTCGCCTTCCAGGTCCACGGCGCCGCCGGCGTCGGAACGCCCGCTGTCGACCGCCGCAATCTTGCCGTCGCGCACGACGACCTTGCCTACGGCGATCTCCTCGTCGGCGAGCACGACGCGCGCATTGGTGAAGACGGGCTCGGAACTCATGCGGCTATCGCGCTCATCTCGTAGTTGCGGCTGGCGACCGCGCTGCGCACCTCCACGTCGTGGAAGATCCCGACGATGGCGGCGGCGCGGGCGCGCGCTTCTCCTACCAGATCGACGACGACCTGGCGATTTTCCGGATCGAGCGAGGCCGTCGGCTCGTCCAGCAACAGGATCGGGTAGTCGACGACGAAGCCCCGCGCGATGTTCCGGCGCTGCTCCTC
>CAZVLI010001032.1:0-1646 GCA_964627965.1 uncultured Rhodospirillales bacterium | reverse complement strand
GGTTCGGCGCCATCGTCGCCGCGTTGATCACCACGAACGGTCCGTCGGCGCGGTTCGAAAGGCTGTGCAGGCGCCGCGCGGCGATCTCCTTGCCGGCGCCGGCCGGGCCGGTGATCAGCACGCGGCTGCCGGTGCGCGCCACGCGCTCGATGGCGTTGGCGACCTGGCCGAGGCCGTGGCTGCCGCCGACCATCTCGGCGTCGCGGCCGACACGCTGACGCAGTTCGGCGTTCTCGCGGGCCAGCTTCGCCGCCTCGATGGCGCGCTGGATCACGAGCAGCAGCCGGTCGGTCTCGAACGGCTTCTCGATGAAATCGTAGGCCCCGCGCTTGATCGCGGAGACCGCCGTCTCGATGTTGCCGTGGCCGGAGATCATCACCACCGGCAGGTCGGGATACTGCGCCTTGATATGGTCGAGCAGCTCCATGCCGTCCATCTCGGAGCCTTGCAGCCAGATGTCGAGCAGGACCAGTTGCGGGCGACGCGCCGTCAGCGCGGCCAGGGCCTGCGTGCTGTCGCCGGCGGTCCGCGGCTCGTAGCCCTCGTCGCTCAGCACCTCGGCGATGAGTTCGCGGTTGTCGATCTCGTCGTCGACGATCAGCAGGTCACCCGCCACGTACGGCCTCCACGCCAGTCGCCGGCAGCGGCAACGTCAGGATCGCGAGCGCGCCGGCACTCGGGCCATTTTCCAGGCGCAGCTTGCCGCCATGGTCCTCGACGATCTTGCGCACGATGGCAAGGCCCAGTCCGGTGCCCTTCGATCGGGTCGTGACATAAGGCTCGGTGAGCCGGTCCGACAGCTCCGTCGGCAGCCCGCGGCCGTCGTCGGCAATGGTGATGAGCACTTCCGCCTCGCCTGCCTCGACGGTCACGGCAATTGCCCCTTCCGGCTTCTTTCGATCTTGATTTTCGGGCTTTCCTTCAATCGCTTCCGCCGCATTCTTCAGTAGATTTGTAAACACTTGACCAAGCTGTCGTGGATCGCCGCTGAGCCATACCGGTTCGGCCGGCAAGGCCGCCTCGTAGGTGATCCCGCTGTTGGCGATCTGCTGCGCGAACAGCGACTGTCGCAGCACTTCCGTCACGTCGACGGTCTGCATCGCCGGCGCCGGCATCCGCGCGAAGGCGGAGAATTCGTCGACCATGCGGCCGATGTCGCCGACCTGCCGGATGATGGTGTCGGTGCAGCGCTGGAAGGTTTGCGGGTCTTCCTCGATCTGCTTCAGGTAGCGGCGCTTGAGGCGCTCGGCGGAGAGCTGGATCGGTGTCAGCGGGTTCTTGATCTCGTGCGCGATGCGGCGTGCCACGTCGGCCCAGGCCGCGGTGCGCTGGGCCGCGACCAGTTCCGTCACGTCGTCGAAGGTGACCACATAGCCCTGTTGCGCGCCGTCGCGCCCGCGGTCGGCGCTCACCCGCACCAGCAGGGCGTGGCGCTGATCGTTGCGCTCCAGGTCGATCTGGCCCTCGGCCATGCGGCCAGGTCGCGCCCGCGCTTCGTTCAGCAGGTCGGCCATCTCCGGGATCACCGCCGCCAGCGGCTGGCCGACCAGATCGGTCATCTCGGTCCGCAGGAGGCGAGCGGCAGAACTGTTCGGGAAGGTGATCCGCCCTTCCCCGTCGACGCCGATAACGCCAGCGGAAACGCC
>CAZVLI010001031.1:0-1648 GCA_964627965.1 uncultured Rhodospirillales bacterium | reverse complement strand
GCCGCGTGCCGACGTGGCGACATGCCCGTTCAACCGCACGAGTTCGTCACTGACATGCTGACCGAGACGTAGTCGGGGCACGGTCGGCTTCAGCCGTTGCAACAAGCGCCGCGCCCGGCCAGGGCCGCGACGCACCCGACCGCGTCGCTTCGCCTCACGCGGCAAGTCAGCATAGGCGAGCAGTAGTCGTTCGCGGACCGCGGACGGCGTATGCCGAGCCAGAACATGCTTTCGAGCGCCAGCCGCCGGCCCATCAAGCAGACCGCCATGCGCGTCCGACACGATGATCTGCGCCGCCTCCATCGGGTCGTCGAAGATACATTCGGGCGGCAATACGTCCGGGCTCAACCCCACCCGGCTGCTCAAGGCCTTGCAGCCGGCGGCCGGGGCTTCCAGCACGGCGCGCGGTCCGCCTTCGCTACGGCTGGCAACAAGCGTGAGGTCGACCATGTTGTAGAGCTCATTGAGATCGCTCCGCGGCAGGGTGTTGACCCGGATGTCGTCGCCGCCGGCGACCTCCCCGACGTAGGTAAACGGGAGCGACAGTTCGCCAAGGCGCTGCCTGACCCAGCCACGACGCGGTCCGGCCAGAACCACATGGACCGAAGCGCCACGGTCCATGGCAAGCCGCACGATCTCGCAGAATACATCCGGCCCCTTCACCAGCTTCGGCGTCGCCCGGTCACGCCCCTCGCTGTCGCGAGAGAAGTTGCCGATCAGGTAGCGGTCGGGTGGGATACCGAGGCGTTCACGCAGCCGAACCACCGCTTCGGTGTCCTCAAGTCGCCTGAAGGTCGACGTGTCGACGGCGTAGGGCGCATGACTGGCCGAGATGCCCAGCGACGCGAGCTGCGCCACCGCTTCCCGCGATTGCGCGACCCATCGGTCGACCAGGCTCAGCACCTGGTGAAAATGCGCAAGTCCGAAGTATCGCGCCGGCTCACCGGAGAACTGGCAAACCACCCGCTTGCCATCGAGGCTTCCGGCCGGCAGATCGATCAGTGGCTCCCACCACACCGAATGCACAATGTCGCAGTCTTCGAGCGGCACCTCGTCGACAACCTCGGCCAGCGCCGCACGCGTCTGCGCCAGATCGTCGTCGAGCGCCCAGCCGACCTCGTCCCCGCCCATGAAGTGGACTCGGGGGCGAACGCCGGAAGACGGCGCCTCTACTGCCTCAAACGTATCCGTCAACCAACCGGCGCCACTTGTTGCGCAGCCGCCGTCGCTGCGCATGCCAGGACTCCGCCCACTGCGGTGCCCATTCACCAGCCACCCGTAGCCGCAGGGCCTGCAAAGTGGAAACCGTGTGCGGCCGCTCGTCTCGCTCGGCAAAGAGACGATCCGCGAAGGCAAGATACTGTTCCGCCACGTCCGAAAGGTCTGGCAGATCGATCGCCTGACGATACCGGGGCAGGTCCGCCGCGATGCGCTCGATCAGGGCGGGCATCTCTTCTTTCTCTCGATAGAGTTCGCCGCCGGACCCGACGATCTCGGGGTTGCCGCCGTCGTCGATCGCCAGCGCGGGCAAACCGCTATGCATCGCCTCGATCAGCGAATTCGAGCACGCATCGTTGCGGCCGGCGAAGACGAAGATGTCGCAGCCGCGCAAGATCTCGGCCAGTTTCGCGGTCTCGCATGGCGGGAT
>CAZVLI010001030.1:0-1649 GCA_964627965.1 uncultured Rhodospirillales bacterium | reverse complement strand
CACGTTCTTCATGTCCCAGGGCGCCAGGAACTGCCCCTTCTTCACGTTCACCGGCTTGCCGGTCTCCGCCGCCGCGACCAGCAGGTCGGTCTGCCGGCACAGGAAGGCGGGAATCTGCAGCACGTCGACGGCCTGCGCCGCGGTGGCGCATTGCGCCTCCGTATGCACGTCGGTCAGGACCGGACAGCCGACCGTCTCGCGCACCGCCTGGAACACCGGCAGTGCCGCGTCCAGCCCGGCGCCGCGATTGCTCTTCGAGGACGTCCGGTTCGCCTTGTCGAAGCTGGTCTTGTAGATGAAGCCAATACCGAGCTTGTCGCAGGCTTCGGCCAGCGTCTGCGCCACCATCAGCGCGTGGTCCTTCGTCTCCATCGCGCACGGCCCGGCGATGATCGCCAGCGGCTTGTCGTTGGCGATCTCGATGTCGCGAACACGGACGGTTTTCTGGGCGGTGGTCATACCTGCACTCCTCGTCATGCCCGCGAAGGCGGGCAGCCAGGCAACATGGGCAACGTCCGTGCCGGACACCAACGTCGCCTGGATTCCCGTCGTCGCGGGAATGACAGCTTCGATTACTAGACCAGCCTCGACCGCTCCACCACCGCCTCGATGAAGCTGGCGAACAGGGGGTGCGGCGCGAACGGGCGCGACTTCAGCTCGGGGTGGAACTGGACCCCGATGTACCAGGGGTGGTCCGGCAGTTCGATGGTCTCCGGCAACTCGCCGTCCGGCGACATGCCGGAGAAGCGCAGGCCCGTCGCTTCGAGCTGCTTGCGGTAGTTGATGTTGACCTCGTAGCGGTGCCGATGGCGCTCGCTGATCTCGGTCGTGCCGTAAATCGCGCTGATCTTGGTGGTCGGGTCGAGCGTGGCGTCATAGGCGCCCAGCCGCATTGTGCCGCCCAGGTCGTCGTCGGCGTTGCGCAACTCGACGGTGTTGCCGCGCGTCCATTCCGTCAGCAGGCCGACGATCGGATCGTCGCACGAGCCGAACTCGGTGGAATTGGCGCCGGCGATCCCGGCAAGGTTCCGCGCCGCCTCGATCACCGCCATCTGCATGCCGAAGCAGATGCCGAAATACGGTACTTCGCGCTGGCGCGCGAAGGTCGCGGCCTTGATCTTGCCTTCCGAGCCGCGCTCGCCGAAACCGCCCGGCACCAGAATGCCATGCACGTCTTCCAGGTAGTGGACCGCGTCCTCGGTCTCGAAGATCTCCGAGTCGATCCATTCCAGGTCGACGCGCACGTTGTTGGCGATACCGCCGTGCGTCAGCGCCTCTTCCAGCGATTTGTAGCTGTCACGCAGGTTCGTGTACTTGCCGACCACGGCGACCTTCACCGCGCCTTCCGGCTGCGTCACCCGGTGGACGATGTTCTGCCACCCGGTCAGGTCCGGCGCCGGCGCGTCCTCCAGCCCGAAGTTGCGCAGCACCTGCTCGTCCAGGCCCTCCGCGTGGTAGGCCAGCGGCACCTCGTAGATCGAACTGGCGTCGAGCGCCTGGATCACGCCGGTCGGCCGCACGTTGCAGAACAGCGCCAGCTTGCGCCGCTGGTCGGCCGGTACCTCGCGGTCGGCGCGGCACAGCAGGATGTCGGGCTGCACGCCGATCGAGCGCAGCTCCTTCACCGAGTGCTGCGTCGGCTTGGTCTT
>CAZVLI010001029.1:0-1651 GCA_964627965.1 uncultured Rhodospirillales bacterium | reverse complement strand
CGCCTGCGCCTCGTCCTCGACGATGCCGTGCTCGCCTTCATCCAGCATCACGGCCACCAGAAACTGCGCCGTCACATTGCCGGCCTCGGCCAGCGGGCGCAGTTCCGCCATCGCCTTGTCCCAGCGTCCAAGGTCGAAGAAGGCCTGGCCATCGACGAGCCCGGCACGTGCGGGCGCGGCGCTCACCAGCCACAGAACAACAGCGGCGGTACTCAGGAATCGGCAGGACGAGACGGTCAACATGCGCCGCATGCTACACGCCGGCCCGGATTCCGGCCACGCATCGGTTGGTGATGGAAAATTAGAACCCGGACCAGTTCGCGGCAGCCCCGGAATTCTGGGATATCGGCGTCCGGGGCCCACAGATTGAGACTCATTTTTCTAAGAATGTTGTTGACTCTCGCCGCAGGTATTTGCTACTAACAAACAGTGCTGGGGCTGAGCAGCGTGTCGCGTTCAATCGAGTCCCCCTTGTTGACGACATGCGGCCTGCGTTCCGGGGTGTGCGTTACCGGGTTGGCCCGGCCCCAGCCGCTCGCTCCCTCTGCGGCGCCCATCAGTCCGGTGATGGGCGCCGTTTCGTTTTGCAGTCAGGCGCTAGCGCCGACCAGCTCCTCCGCATAGGCGAAGAGCGCCGGGGTCCCGCCCGTGTGGATGAAGACGACGGTGTCATCGCCCGTCAGCGTGCCGGTTCGCGCGTGGGCGACCAGCGCGGCAAACGCCTTGGCGGTGTAGACCGGATCGAGCAGGACGCCTTCGCAGCGCGCCATCAGCAGCAGCGCCTCCCGGGCCGCGTCGGTCAGGATGCCATAGCCCGGCCCGATGAACTCTTCGTCGCAGCGAATGTCGTCCGCCGTCATTTGGATGTCGTCGAGCCCGAGCATCGCCAGGGCACGCGTGGCGATGGCGGCGATGTCGGTGGCACGGTCGCTGGACAGCAGGATCGGCGGCACCGCGACCACCTCGATCACCGAGCCGAGCGCCCGGAAGCCAGCCGCGAGCCCGGCCGGCGTCATGTTCGCACCGGACACGTAGAGGTGGCTCGGCCGTACTCCTTGCGCGTCGAACTGACGCTGCAATTCGACGGCGGCGGCGATGTAGCCGATGGCCGAACGCGCCAGCACCTCGCGGTCGAACAGGCCGACAACGTAGGGACGGCGGCCGGCTGCGCGCAGTTCGGCCGCGCGCGCATCGACGTGCTCGGGCAGCTGCTCCAGGCTCGGCACGTCGACGACCTGCACGTTGGCGCCCAGCAGGTGATCGAGCAGCAGGTTGCCCTGCACCTCGCGGCCCTTCACGCCCGTCGCCAGCACCAGTTCGCAGTCCAGACCGAGAACGCGGGCCGCGGCGCTGATCTGTCGGCACCAGTTCGATTGCGTGCCCGCCCCACCGACCAGAACGTCGGCATCGGAAGCCGCGGCATCGGCGAGCAGGAACTCCAGCTGGCGGGTCTTGTTGCCGCCAAAGGCGAGCCCGGTGAGGTCGTCGCGCTTGAGCAGGATACGCGGCCCCTCCAGCGCCGCGCTCAGACGCGGGGCCTCGGTCAGCGGCGTGGGGAGCATCGCCAGCGGCACGCGGGCCTGGCCGGCGATACGGGCATCGAGGTCGTCGAGTGTGATCATGCCGCTATCTCAAGCCGGAAGCGGCGCCG
>CAZVLI010001028.1:0-1651 GCA_964627965.1 uncultured Rhodospirillales bacterium | reverse complement strand
ATGATGTCCTCGATCTGCACCGTCGCCTGCTTGGTGGCGCCCGAGAGGCTCTTCGCCTCGCCGGCGACCACCGCGAAGCCCTTGCCGGCCTCGCCGGCGCGCGCGGCCTCGATGGTCGCGTTCAGCGCCAGCAGGTTGGTCTGGGCGGCGATCTTCTCGATCTGGCGCGCCACGTCGCGGATCACCGACAGGTCGGAGGACAGTTCCTCGACGACGGCGCGGATACGCTCGCGGGCAGCATCGGCTTCGGACACGGCACAAGTTCCCTTCTCTAGAACACCGGCGCACCATGGCGCGAGCGTCCTTAAGAAAGGTTTACGATGCGGCGTCCCCGGGCGGCGGCAGCAGGTCGAGGTGACGCAGCAAATCCACGAACTTGCGCAGCGTCTCGCGCTGGTGCGCGTCGAGGTCCAGGTCGCGGAAATCGTAGAAGCCCTGGCCTGTCTTCAGGCCGATGCGGCCCTCTTCCATGTTGCGGTTGATCACGTCCGGCGCCGCGTAGCGGTCCGAGCCGAGCGCGTCTTCCAGATACTTCGACGCGTAGTAGAGGATGTCGCCGCCGCCCCAGTCGATGAACTCGATCAGGCCCATCACGGCGTAGCGCACGCCGAAGCCGTAGCGGATCGCCTTGTCGATCTCGGCCGGCGGGGCGACGCCTTCCTCGACCATGCGCGCGGCCTCGTTCATCGCCAGCGCCTGGATGCGTGGCACGATGAAGCCCGGGCGCGCAGCGCAGACCACGGGCTGCTTGCCGGCGGCGGTGAGCAGGGCCGTCATCGCCTCGGTGACGGCGGGATCGGTCGCCGCGCCCGGCGAGACCTCGACCAGCGGGATCAGATAGGCCGGGTTCAGCCAGTGAGCATTCAGGAAGCGTTCTGGGCGCCCCGTGAACGCCGCGAGCTCGTCGACCAGCATGGTCGAGGTGGTCGAGGCGAGGATCGCCTCCGGCTTCGCGGCTCGGCCCATCAACTCCAGCGCCGGCCGCTTCGCCTCGGCGGTTTCCGGAACGCCCTCGAAGATCACGTCCGCGTCGGCGAGCGCCGCTTCGGCATCGGCGGCGTCCACGAAGCGAATGCGGCCGAGCATGGCCTCGATGCGCGGCGCCTCGAAGACGCCGAGATAGGCGAGCTTCGACAGGTTCGACGCGATCTCCTCGCGCGCCTGCGCGGCGATGGAGCTTTCGCGCGTCTTGAGGTCGATCAGTGCGACCTCGTGGCCGGCATAGGCGAAGACGTGTGCGAGGCCGCGCCCCATGCGGCCGGCACCGACGGCGGCGATGCGCGGTTTCGCCATCAGACGATCCGGCTTTCCTTGCCCCAGTACTTGTCGCGGATCAGGCGCTTGTAGAGCTTGCCGTTAGCGTGGCGCGGCAGTTCCTCGACGAAGTCGACGCTGCGGGGGCACTTGATGTGCGACAGCTCGGCGCGGCAGAAGGCGATAAGCTCCTCGGCCAGGTCGTCGCCGCCGGCGACGCCCGACACCGGTTGCACCACGGCCTTCACCTCTTCGCCGAAGTCGTCGTTAGGCACGCCGATCACGGCGCAGTCGAGTACGGCGGGGTGCGTGACCAGCAGGTTCTCGACTTCCTGCGGATAGATGTTCACGCCGCCGGAAATGATCATGTAGGCCTTGCGGTCGGTGAGGTAGAGCC
>CAZVLI010001027.1:0-1652 GCA_964627965.1 uncultured Rhodospirillales bacterium | reverse complement strand
GTAGCGTTCGGGTGATAATGGTGATGTCGTCGCCGGCGGCGCGTGCCGCCAGCGCGAAACCGCGCACGAACTGCTCGATGCCGCCCCCGACGGGATAGTAACGGTCGACGACGATGGCGACCTTCATCGCCTCAGCCGGCGCGATAGTAGTGCACGAGGCCGGCGCACTTGCCCTTCATGGTGATCCACCAGGCCCACGGGCTGAGCTGGCGCTGGCGCAGCAGGCGGAAGGCACCGGGCTGTTGCGTACCGCCGACCAGCACATCCCAGAGGAAGAAGATCGGCGCGCTCCACGGCGACCAGAAATTGCGCAGGAAGAAGTACAGGTTGTTCCGGTTAGTGGCGTAGATGTAGTTGGCGTCGCCGCCGCCACGCCGCCAGCCACGCGTCTTGGGCGCCGCCTTGTGCAGCACCTGAGGGTCGCGCGCAGCGAACATCACGCGCCAACCGGCGTGCTTAATGCGCAAGCACAGATCGGTCTCGCAGCGATAGCCACGTCCCAGCACGACGTAGGGCTCGTGAAAGCCACCGACCTGCTCGTAGGCCTCGCGCCGGAATGGCATCGCCGCCGAGCGCACCTGGTCAACCTCGTGCATCTCGCCGAACCGCAGCAGGTGTTGGCGCGTGCCGATGAAGCCCCAGCGGTTCACCTTGCCTGGCGGATACATCGTCGTGTCGCGCCAGTAGTTGCGCGGACTGTGGTCGCCGCTGCCACCGCCACCGCGCAGCCGGCCGTCGGGCCGGTACTCGCTGAGTTGCATCAGCCCCATGCCGGGGTCGTCGTCGAAGCAATCGACGATGAAATCGATGGTCGACGTATCGGTGAACTCAACGTCGTCGTCCATCGTCATCAGGATGCGCCCGCGCGCCTGGCGCAAGCCGTGATTGCACGACGGAAAGATGCCGATGGCGCCGATCTGGAAATAGCGAAAGCGCGGGTCTTCCGCGGTGAGCGCCTTGCACATCTCATCGGTACCGTCGTCTGACGGCCCATTATCGACGATCAAGCACTCGAAATCGCCGCGCGACTGCTGGCGCAACGAGGCCGTCGCCGCCGCCAACTCGTCGCGCCGGTTGTAGGTCGGAATGACGATCGAAAGCGCCGGCGCCGCCTCGTCCGCGGCCAGGTTCAACCTGCTTCCTTGAGGTCCTTCGCGACCCGCGCCCGATCCTCGTTCCAGTACGACACGCACGGAATCTTGGACAGGTCACAGCGGTCTTTGTACCGCGTCGCGATGTCGCGCACTTCTTCGAGCAGGCCGGCTTCAAGCCGCGTCGGCTGCAGCCCCAGGTCCAGCAGGCGCCGGTTCTGCACGTTCAGCTCGTTCTCGTCGGCCTCCTGGCGCGGGTTCTCCAGATGCGCGATCTCGGCCCCGGCGATGTCGGCCACCATCTTCGCCAGGTCGCGCACGCGGTGCGTCTCGGTCATCTGATTGAAAACCTGCACCCGCTCGCCCCGCTGCGGCGGGTTGTTCACGGCCAGCTCGATGCAGCGCACCGAATCCTGAAGGTGGATGAACGCGCGGGTCTGACCGCCGGTACCGTGCACCGTGAGCGGATAGCCGACCGCCGCCTGCATCACGAAGCGGTTCAGCACGGTGCCGTAGTCGCCGTCATAGTCGAAGCGGTTGATCAACCGCTCGTCCTTCTTG
>CAZVLI010001026.1:0-1655 GCA_964627965.1 uncultured Rhodospirillales bacterium | reverse complement strand
CCCCCGCGATACGGGCCACGTCGCCCGGCACGTCGTTCTGGCGAGCCCACACCCTGTCCAGCAACGCCTTGTAGTCCTCGACCGACAGTCCTGCGCGATCGGCGTTGTGCGCGACCTTCTCCGGCCGGCGCATCGACTGCACGTTCTGGGTCGTATGGTCGTTGAAGGCGAGCAGCGGCTTGTGCGAGTCGCCGAGCCATTCGCTCACCGCATCCATGGCGTCGTAGGCGAAGGTCTCCCAGCGGATGTGCAGACGGTTGTCGACCGCCAGGCGCGGCTGCATCTCCGTCAGCGCGGCAACGAAGGCGACGCCGTTGTCGAGGCAGCGCAGCCCCGGTTCCCACGACAGCGTCAGGCCGTGAAAGGCGGTGGTGATGCCGTTGGCGGCCAGCTGTCGATCGGTCTCGGCCAGGGCCAGCGGCAATGGGAAGAAGGTGTTGCTCCGGGGCATCCACTGCCGCTCGAAGGCATCGCCGTGGATGTCGACGAGCCCCGGCGCCACCAACTGACCGCCCGCGTCGATCACCTCGCGCGCCCCGATATCGCCGCCGAGCGCCGATATCCGACCGTCGTCGCAGATCACCTCGGTTTCCATGACACCACCGGGCAGCAACACCCGACCGTTGACGATCGCCAGTCCGGTCATTTCACTCCGCTCTCTTCGTTCACATCAGGGTCTGGCCATCGTCGACAGCCAGGATCGTTCCGGTCATGAAATCCGAGCCCGGTCCGCAAAGCAGGAGCAGGCTGGCGTCCAGGTCGGACGGCACCCCGACGCGGCGACGCGGGAACTTGCGTACGAAAGCCTGCCCGGCCTCCGTCTGCCAGTGGTCGGCATTCATCTCGGTCTCGACATAGCCGGGACAGAGCGCGTTCACCTGGATTCCATACCGCGCCCATTCTAGCGCCAGCGCCTTGGTCATCTGTGTGACAGCCGCCTTGGTCATCGCATAGAGCGACAGTTGCGGGATCACCTTCAGGGCGAGCAGCGAGCCCAGGTTGACGATCTTGCCGCCCTCGCCACGCTCGATCATGCGCCGACCGACCGCCTGGGCGCAGAACCAGGTGCCCTTCAGGTTGGTATCGACCACGAAGTCGTAGTCCTCGGCGGTCATCTGGTGCGCGGGTTTCTGCACCGTGACGCCGGCATTGTTGACCAGGATGCCCAGCGGGCCGACCGCCGCTTCCGCCGCCGCCACCGCCGGCTCGATCGACTCGGCATCCCGCACGTCGAGCTCGCAGGCGTAAGCGCGCCGTCCCATCGCCTCGATCTCCGCCGCAAGATCGGCGACGCGCTCCGCCCGGCGCGCGCTGACCGCCACGTCGGCGCCCGAACGCGCCAACAGCAGCGCGAAATGCCGGCCCAGGCCGGTCGATGCACCGGTGACGAACGCGGCGCGTCCGGCCAGTAATCCGGCCTCGGTCATGTTGAACTCCTTCGATCTGGCTGGTCGCTGCGATCCGCGCCGGCAGGAAGGGCGAAAATCACCCCGAAGTCCAATGATTGTTGCAACTTGGTCGCACCCGCGCGCTGCGATATGGTGCGTCGCGAATGACGTGAGAACAACTGAATCGCCAGCTTTTCGGGGCGTACAGGTCCCGTTTACCTGGCGCTGGTATAAGCCGTCACATGACCACTCCGGCACGAATCATCC
>CAZVLI010001025.1:239-1657 GCA_964627965.1 uncultured Rhodospirillales bacterium | reverse complement strand
GTGGCTGCCGCGCGCGCCCCAGCCGTGCGGTCCGCCGGCCGCCTCGGCGACGTCGAGCGTTGCGACGCCGGCGGCGCCCAGGCCGATGCCGGCGACGGTGGCCAGTGCCAGGGTGAGGTTGCGGTTCATCGGAAGTCTCCTCGTCGGGTTGTCGGGAGACCTGAACATGGGCGCGGGCCGTAACCGGTCCATGTCGCGCTGGCGCGGAAGTGTAACGGCCCGTTGCCGGCGTCGCGGCTGAAACATTGCGTTACAATTTTCCCGCCCTGGCGCGGCGGTGGAGGACTATTTTCCGGGTCATGGAACCGCACCTGCTGATCGTCGACGACGATCGCGAGATCCGCGACTTGGTCTCGCGGTTCCTGCGCGGTCACGGCTACCGCGTCGATGTCGCGGCCGACGGCAAGCAGATGCAGCGTGCCCTGGCCGACGGCCGCTTCGACCTGGTGGTGCTGGACGTGATGCTGCCGGGCGAGGACGGGCTCACGCTGTGCCGGAAGCTGCGCGCGGAGAGCCGGCTGCCAGTAATCATGCTGACGGCGCTGGGCGAGGAGACCGACCGCATCGTCGGCCTTGAACTGGGTGCCGACGATTATCTCGCCAAGCCGTTCAACCCCCGCGAACTGCTGGCCCGTATCCGCGCCGTCTTGCGCCGTGTCTCGGAGACGCCGGCGGCGGAAGTGCCCGACGATGCCAGCGCGCTGGCATTCAATGGCTGGCGCCTGGACCTGTCGCGGCGCGAGCTCACCGACCCCGATGGCGGCCTGGTCGCACTCACCGCCGGCGAGTACGGCTTGCTTCTGGCCCTGGCGGAACGCCCTAACCGCGTGCTGAGTCGCGAGCAGCTTCTCGACCTCACGCGCGGGCGCGACGCGGCCCCCTTCGACCGCGCCATCGACGTGCAGCTTTCGCGCCTGCGCCGCAAGATCGAGACCGATCCGAAGAACCCGGGCCTGATCAAGACCGTGCGCGGCGGTGGTTATCTCTTCGCCGCCAAGGTGGCACGGACATGAGGCGCTGGTGGCCGGCCGGGCTCGGCGGCCGGATCGCGGTGATCGTCACGCTCGCGGTGCTGGCCTGGCTGGCGATCGGCGTGCTGCACTACCTGTTCGGCGACCGCGACGACCGGCAGCCGCATTTCGACACCGCCCAGCGTATCGTCGCCGCCGTGTCGATGCTGAACGAGGGCGTCGCGCCGGCGCGCGTCCGCGCCATCGTCAACAGCCCCAGTCTTGAACTTTCGATCACCGACACGCCACCGGCGCCCGGCGCGGCCTGGGGCGGCGCCGACGCGGCACGCGACCGTATCCGCAAGGCGCTGGCGCCGCTGGATGTGCGCATCGAGTTCGCCGAGAAGCAGTGGGCATGGACGTGGCGCGAAGACGACCCACTGCTGCCGCGCTGGGGCGCCATGACCG
>CAZVLI010001025.1:0-229 GCA_964627965.1 uncultured Rhodospirillales bacterium | reverse complement strand
GACGTCGGTGACGTCGGGGTTGCGGTCCTAGCCGACGACCTCGTGGCCGTCGCCAAGCCCGATGGCGGTTGGTACGCGTTCACGGCACGCGCGCCGCGCCGGCCGCCGCGTCCCTGGCGCGGCGCCTTCTTCGTCGTGCTGACCGCCGCCGGCGTGCTGGTCCTGGCGCTGTGGGCGACGCACAGGGTGACGCGGCCGCTGCGCAGCTTCGCCGCCGCCGCCGACCGCT
>CAZVLI010001024.1:0-1657 GCA_964627965.1 uncultured Rhodospirillales bacterium | reverse complement strand
GAGAACCTGTTCGAGAAGTTCGTCGATTTTCTCGAACTGCGCGTCGCGCAGGAAGGCGGCGGTGGGACCAGCCGGCAGGTCGGGAACGCGGCCACCGCTGGCCTGCTTTTGCGCCAGCCAGGTGCGCAGCTCGGCCGCGATGACGTCGGGGTCGTTGGCGACAAGGCCGAAATCGCCGTCGCGGATGATGTCGGCGGCCTCGCCGGTGGTGGAGCCGATCGACAGGATCGGGCGCCGGGCGCCGATATACTCGAACAGCTTGCCGGGGATGATGCCGTCGCCGCCCGGGTCGTCCCACCGGCACATCAGCAGCACGTCGACCTCGCGCTGACGCGCCAGGATCTGCGTGCGCGGCACCGGCTGGCACATCTCAAGACAGCCTTCGACGCCGAACTCGCGGGCCTTGTCCTGCACCCACTCGCGCTGGTCGTGGAAGAACTGCACGCGGATGCGGTCCTTGTCGTCGCCCAGTGTCGCCATCGCGCGGAACAGCGGCGTCGGATCGCGCCGCTGGGCGTAGATCGCGCCGGCATGGATGATGGTCAGGCGTTCCGGATCGAACGGCGCCGGGGTCTCCTCCTCGTCGAAGTCTTCCGCGCCGAAACCGTTGTAGCTGACGATGGTCGGGCAGTGGACGATCGAGCGGGTGAAGTTCGCCAGCGTCTCGGTCACGGCGACGCAGGCGCGGGCATGGGACAGCGTGTTCAGCGCCACGCGCTTGCGCCACGGCTTGATCAACGGATGCACGTCGTCGTGCGCGTTCACCGCCCACGGATCGCGCAGCTCGGCGACCCACGGCACGTTCAGGTGCTCGGCGATGCGCTGCGCGACGATGTGGCCGGAGTGCGGCGGCGCCGACGAGTAGACCACGTCGGGCATCCAGTCGGCACCAAGCCGGCGGCCGGCGTCGACCGCCGGGTCGATCCAGCTCCAGTGCCGGTCCGGGAAGTGCTCGGCCTGGCGGTAAAACTGGCGCAGCCAGCGCAGGCGGTCACGCTGGCCCGGTTTCGGCGATTTCATCGCCGCGGCGGGCGCGCCGCCAGCGGGACTCGCCTTGTCGGTCGACGGGCCGCGCGAGCCGGTCAGCCGCTGGACCAGCGTCGTGGTCGGCGCGTAGGGGACGTAGTTGACGTGCTCGGGCGCGAGCGGCAGGTCGAGCATGCCCTCGATGGCCGGATCCTTGACCGCGATGACGCGAATGTCGTGACCGCGCGCCTGCCAGTGCGCCGCGAGTTCCGGCGCGCGAACGGCGCCCAGCGGCGAATAGGGCGGAAAGTAACCGCTGACGAAGAGAATCCTCGGCCGGGACATCGGCGCATGACTAGCCGACGCGGCGGCGCCTGTCGACGCCATCTCGCGCAGCGCGGCGCTGTCCGGCTGCCGGCTCACCAGGCGCCTCGGGTGTCGATGACGATCTTGTCCTTCAGCAGGTCATGGTCGACGGCCAGGAAGGAAGCGTGGTCGACCAGCAGCAGCAGGATGTTGGCGCGCTCGGTCGCCTGGTCGAAATCGGCCAGTTGCAGGTCGAGCTTGGCGAGATCGGGCGGCAGCTTGTTGATGTGCGGCTCGACCACCAGCAGCTCGCCGATATTCTCCTTGGCAAGCGCCTCGACGATCTCCACCGCCGGGCTCTCGCGCAGGGCGTCGACGTTGGCCT
>CAZVLI010001023.1:0-1661 GCA_964627965.1 uncultured Rhodospirillales bacterium | reverse complement strand
CCCAGCAGGCCCTTTGCCGAGCCCTCCAGTTCCAGGAACAGCGTGCCGTCCCGGAAGCTATGGAAGCTGGCGCGGCCGCCGTCCGGCTCCACCGCCGGCGCGATGCGCGTCGCCAACAGTTCCTTCACGTCGGAGACGATCTCCGCCGTCGCCTCGTCATAGTCGGCTTCGTCGTCGGCCGGCGGCGGGGCCTCGGCCAGCACCGGCGCGCCGGACATGAAATGCGCCATCAACGCGCCCAGCACGCCCGGCTTGAGACTGTTCCACGCCGCGCCCGCGACCTTGCGCACGTCGACATGCTCCGCGCCGAGCGTCACCGCCTCGACCTCACCGACGGCGAAGATCTGCGCCGCCAGTGGCGAGGACTGCCCGGCCGCCTCGGCACTGTCGAAATGCCGTTCGCCATCGCCCAGCACCGTACGTCCGGGCATGAACCGCAGCACCGCCTCGTCGCCGGTGTCCTGGGTCTGGATGAACATTCGCGTCACTCCTCAAACCGCTCTGACGGCTATATAGCACCGGTTTGGTCCGATTTCACCCCGCCAGGTTCACCCCGTCGGTGGCAAGACGTTATGCGGGTTCGCCAGGGTTGGACGGAAGGCGCGCTGGCGCGACATCTCCGGGCTGTCGAACAGGTCCAGCAGGTGTTGCAGACGCCCGACCGGGTCTGCATCGTCGTCGACCCTGAGGTCGAGCCAGGGATAGGGCTGGTCGGTGACGATGCGCATCGCCGCCGACTGCCGCCCGCGCTTGTCACCGCCGGCCGCCTCGCCAGCCTTCAGCACCGCCACCAGGCGTAGTGGCAAGGCCTCGCCGTTGCTGCCTTCGTAGGCAGCCACCATGGCCGGCAGCACCTCCGGTCCGCTCAGCATGTTGCCGGCGACGGAAAAGCCGTCGTGCGCCTGCGCCCCGGCCCAGGTGACGCAACTGTCGCCGGTGAACACGGCCGATCGCCCCCGCGCGTCGACCACATGAAGCTGACGGTGATCGCGACTGTCGTCGCGCGCGGTTATCTCGGCCACGACGGTTTCGGCATCGGCGCCTTGCTCCAGCAGTTCCAGCGCCCAGCCGCCGAACAGCGGGTTGGAGCGCGCCTGGCTGGCGACCGCGCCGACACCAGCCTTCACAAACGGCACCAGCGCGCCGACCGCGAGGTTGCAAGTGGCGACCGCGACCGCCAGCGCGCCGCTGTCCGGATCGCGGGCACAGATGGAATACGTCATCTCGGGCATCCCTGGGTTGCGCCGGGCGGCGTTTGCCCCACCGGCCCATCGGGCTACCATGAGGCGCGAGGACTGCCCACCGCAAGTGCCGGAGAGCGCGCCATGAAGCTGATGTGGTTCCACCTGATGCCGTACACCGACTTGCCGGAGGACTTCCGGGAGAAGCATGCGTCGGTGTGGGTCGACATCCATCCGGAGCTGTTCGACCCGGAAAAGGCGCACGCCATGTACAACGACTTCATGGACGAGCTGGAGCACGCCGCCGAAGTCGGCTTCGACGCGATCTGCGTCAACGAGCATCACGCCAACGGCTACGGCCTGATGCCCTCGCCGAACCTGATCGCCTCGTCGCTGGCCCGACGCACGCTGGACACCGCGATCTGCGTGATGGGCAACTCGCTCGCCCTCTACAACCCGCCGACGCGCGTAGCGGAAGAG
>CAZVLI010001022.1:0-1661 GCA_964627965.1 uncultured Rhodospirillales bacterium | reverse complement strand
TACACTCTTTCCCTACTCGCCGCAACCGATCCAGGGATAGACCACACGCTTGTCGCCGATGGAGTCGCCCTCCGCGTTCGGTCCCACGGCGATGACCTCGCCGACCGGCTCGTGGCCCATGGTGAAGGGCGTGGTGACGCCGCGCTGCTCCAGCGTGATCTTCTGGTCGCCGCCAAGATCGAAGAAGCCGTCCCAGATGTGCAGGTCGGAGTGGCAGACGCCGCAGGCGATCACCTTCAGCAGCACCTCGGTACCCTGCGGCACCGGATCGTCATACGTCCGCTCTTCGAGCGGCTTGCCCCATTCGATGATCTGCTGACTGCGCATCGCGTTCTCCCGTCCGTCCCGTTGTTCGGTTCTGGGGAGACTCTAGCAATGTCGGCCGTAGCGCGCCTAGCGATGTACCGGCGCGACGTAGCGTCTCAGGTGCGATGCACGAAAGCCGAAAGGCCGCGCAAAGCCGGATAGGGATGAATGATGCGGAAGGTCGGGATCAGCGCCAGACGCTCCTGCATCGGTGCCTTGGCGACGAAACGCTCGCGGAAGCCGGCGGCATCGAACAGGCCGCCCAGCCGGCCGATCACGCCGCCGGCCAGGAACACGCCGCCCCAGGCGCCGTAGATCAGCGCCAGGTCGCCGGCATAGCCGCCCAGCATGCGGCAGAAGGCCCGCACCGTCTGCGCCGCCAGTCCGTCGGGGTCGTCACGCGCGGCGGAGACGATGGCCGCCGGCTGGTCGCCGACCGGCTCGACATCGCCGAGCTCGGCCATCGCGAGGTGCAGGCGCGCCAGACCGGGACCGGAAAGCAGGTCCTCCCGGCTGACCTGGCGCTGGGTCTTCCAGATGTGATGCAGCAGACTGGTCTCGAAGTGGTCGGCCGGAGAGAAGCCGACATGGCCGCCCTCGCCCGCGACGACGTGCCAGCGCCCCTCGCCCGACACGGCCGCTGCGACGCCGAGCCCGGTGCCCGGGCCGAGCACCGCCATGTTGCCACGGCCACGCTCGCTGGCCTCGCCATCGCCGAAGACCTCCAGGTCGTCATCGCCCAGGTGCGGCAGGCTCCAGGCGACGGCGGCGAAGTCGTTCACCAGACGGCAATCGCTGAGGCCGAAGCGGCGCTTGATCGCGGCGGCCGACACGGTCCACGGCCGGTTGGTGAGGCGCACCACGTCGTCCTCGACCGGCCCCGCCAGCGCCAGGGCGGCGGTCGTCGGCTTCCCGTCCAGGGCGTCGAGCGCGTCGGCCAGCGTCGCCTCGAGGTCCGCGAAGTCGTCGCAGCGGCGCTCGACCACCGTCATCTCGGCCGAGCCCGGCGCCGCGACCGTGACCCGCGCGTTGGTGCCGCCGACGTCGGCGAGCAGCGCCAGGTCGGCCATCAGGCGGCCTGCGGGATGTCGCGCAGGGCGTCGACGAAGTGGTCGCGCCAGGCGAACACGTCCTCGCTGACGATGTTGTCGCGCAGCGCGCGCCAGCGGCGCCGGCGCTCCGCCACCGGCATGGTCAGCGCGCGTTGCAGCGCTTCGACCACGCCGTCGATATCGTGCGGGTTGCGGTGATGGTGGCGATGCGCGCGAGCGAACATCGGGTCGCGAAGCGTCCCATCCGCCTTCTGCTTCGGCTCGAGGTGGAGAAGGTATTTGTGCGCGGCCCACTCCTGAAAG
>CAZVLI010001021.1:0-1665 GCA_964627965.1 uncultured Rhodospirillales bacterium | reverse complement strand
CGGCAACGTGCCGAGCCAGACGGTGCTGCGGACCGGCTGCGCCTTCGCCGACCGCTGCCCCCGCGCGGAAGCCCGCTGCCGCAACGAGACCCCGAGCCTGCGCGACATCGGTGTCGGCCACATGGCCGCCTGTCACTTCGCCTAAGTCACTGACCGCTGGTGGAAGTTTATAGATAACAAGAGGTTAACGTCCCACACCGGACGTCGATCCGAGTCGGTTATGCTTGGCTTCGCCCCGCAAGGCGTGACACACTTCCGTCATAACGTCGGGAGGAACGAACTGGACCATGACCGAGGTCATACAGATCGAACACTCCCGCCGTCGGGGTCATCCCCAGCCCGGCGGCGGCAATCAGAAGGGGCCGACGGTATTCTTCGACCGTCGTGAACTCGATCAAATCCTCCAGCTCTACAGCCGCAAGGTGATGACCGGCGAGTGGCTCGACTACGCGTTGGGCTGGACCGAGCATGGGGCCGAGTTCGCCATCTACGGGCGGCAGTCGAACGTGCCGCTGTTCCGCATCCTCAAAGGACGCGACAAACGCCAGGGTCGATGGCGTATCAGCGACCGCAGTCAATTGCTGGGCCAGGTGAACACCCTGGAAGCGGCGCTGAAGCTGCTGGATCGGCGCTCCGTGAAGCTGGTCCGCGACTAAACGACACCGATTCGCCCGCCTTTGCGACTCCATGCTTGAATAAGTCACCGTGTTCTGACAGACACGGCGCTTCGTTCTGAAACGTGTCGGACCGGCGGGCGGCAAGGGCTGGCCGTTCGTCGAGACCGACACCCCATGGAAGGGGGTGGATATGTCACTGCCGGCCCTGGGTGCCGCCGACATGGCGGCACTGGCGGAAGAGTCGCATTTCGTGAACGACGAGGCGAAAGGTCTCACGTATGCCGGCTCTCACCTGTTGATAGATGTCTGGGACGCGACGCGTCTGGACGACCTCGAACATGTGAAGCAGACCCTGACCCGTGCCGTGGAGGTTGCGGGCGCGACGCTGCTGCGCATCGATCTGCACCATTTCACCGAGAATGGCGGGATCTCCGGCGTCGCCGTGCTGGCGGAGTCGCACATGTCGATCCACACCTGGCCGGAGCTGGGCTATGCCGCGCTCGACGTGTTCATGTGCGGCACGTGCGATCCCTACCTGACGCTGCCGGTTCTGCGCGAAGCGTTCCAGCCGGAGCGCGTACAGGTCGCCGAGCACAAGCGTGGCGTGATCGCGTAGGTTGCGACGTTCGATGACCTGGTTCCGCGAGACGTTGCACGGCGACTTCGAAACTGGCCTCAAGATCGAGCGGGAACTCTATCGCGGCCGCACAGAGTTCCAGGACGTGCTGGTGTTCGAGAACACCATCCTGGGGCGGGTGCTGGTACTGGACGGCACGATCCAGACCACCGAGCGCGACGAGCCCTTCTACCACGAGATGCTGACCCACCCGGCGCTGAACGCGCACGGCAACCCGCGTGACGTACTGATCGTCGGCGGCGGCGACGGCGGTGTGCTCCGCGAAGTGCTGAAGCACGATGTCGAGCGCGCCACGATGGTCGAGCTCGACGAGCAGGTCGTCGCCCTGAGCCGCGAGTACCTGCCGAGCCTGAGCGACGGCGCCTTCGACGACCCGCGCGCCGAGGTGGTCTTCGCCGACGCCGCGGTCTA
>CAZVLI010001020.1:0-1669 GCA_964627965.1 uncultured Rhodospirillales bacterium | reverse complement strand
ACGCCCGGCGGTTCGTCGTCCGGCTCGGCGGCGGCGGTGGCCTGCGGGATGGCACCGCTGGCGTTGGGGACCCAGACCGGCGGCTCGGTGATCCGCCCGGCCAGCTTCTGCGGCATCGTCGGCTTCAAGCCGAGCTTCGGCGCATGTCCGCGCCCCGGCGTGCTGATGCAGTCCCAGACGCTGGACACGCTTGGCGCATATGCCACCACCGTCGAGGGCGTCGCCCTGGCCGCCGAAACGTTGTTCGGCTTCGATGCGGCAGACCCGGCGACCGCGCCGCGTCCGGTGCCGCGCTTGCTGGAAACGGCAGCCAGCGAACCGCCGACGCGGCCGAGGCTGGCCTTCGTGAAACCGCCGGCCTGGGCCAAGGCGGAGCCGGACACGCATGACGGCTTCGCCCGGCTGGTGGCGACGTTGGGCGACGATTGCGTGGAGGCCGAGCTGCCGGACGCCTTCGCCGACGCCGATGCCGACCGTCTGCTGATCAACCGGGCCGAGGCCGCCAAGCACTACCGCCGCTACGTCGAGCGCGGCCACGACAAGCTCAGCGCGTCGATGCAGAAGCTGCTGGGCGAGGGGGCGAAGGTCACCGCCGCCGACTACCTGCGCGCGCTCGACTCGCGCGAGGTGCTGAACGCGGGCCTGGCCAGCATTTTCGAGCGCGCCGACGCGATCCTGACCCCGGCGACGCTGGGCCCGGCGCCGAAGGGCATCGAAAGCACCGGCGACCCGGTGTTCAACAGCCTGTGGACGCTGTGCGGCGTGCCTTGCGTGAGCCTGCCGCTGCTCACCGCCGCCAACGGTCTGCCGATGGGCGTGCAGCTTGTCGGCCGGCGCGGCGACGACGCCCGCCTGCTGCGCACCGCGCGCTGGCTGACAGGGCGGCTGGCCGCTTGAACGGCGGGGCGAGCTGGCGCGAGGCGGCGTCGGTCTATCTCGACGGCCGGGTCATCGCCGTCGGCTTCCTTGGCTTCTCCAGCGGCCTGCCGCTGCTGCTGACCTTCTCCACGCTGTCGGTGTGGCTGGCCGAGCTCGGCGTGACCAAGACCGCCATCGGCCTGTTCGCGCTGGTCGGCCTGCCGTACTCGATCAAGTTCGCCTGGGCGCCGCTGATCGACCGGCTGCCGCTGCCGATCCTGACTTCTCTATTCGGGCGACGACGTGGCTGGGCACTGGCGACGCAGGTGTTGCTGATCGTCGCCATCATCGGCCTGGGGCAGACCGACCCGACGGTGAACCCGGTCGCGACGGCGGGCTGGGCGGTGCTGGTCGCCTTCGCCTCGGCAAGCCAGGACGTGGTGATCGACGCCTACCGCGTGGAAATCCTGTCCGAGCGGCAGCAGGGCGCCGGCGCGGCGATGATCGTCGCCGGCTACCGCATCGGCATGCTGGCCGCCGGCGCCGGCGCGCTGTTCCTGGCCGAGGCCATCGAGTGGTCGCTGGTCTATGTGGCCATGGCGGGGTTGGTCGGCGTCGGCGTGTTGACGGTGCTGCTGATGCCCGAGCCGGACGCCGTGGCGGCACCGAAGGGCGAGGGGCCGGTGCACTGGCTGCGTCACGCCGTGCTGGAGCCGTTCCTGGATTTCCTGCGGCGCCAGAACTGGCCGCTGATCCTGGCCTTCATCGTGCTCTACAAGTTCGGTGACAGCCTTGCTGGCGTGATGGCGAA
>CAZVLI010001019.1:0-1669 GCA_964627965.1 uncultured Rhodospirillales bacterium | reverse complement strand
GAGATCGCCTTCTTTCGCAACCTCGTCGGCGTCCTGATACTGTCGCCGCTGCTGCTGCGCGGTGGCATGACCGTGCTGAAGACCGGCCGGCCCGGGCTGCACGCGATCCGCGCGGCGTCGACCCTGGTGGCGATGCTGACGCTCTACACCGCGCTGTCGCTGGCACCGCTTTCGCTGGTCACGGCGCTGAACTTCACCGCGCCGCTGTTCACCGCCTTGCTGGCGATCGTGTTGCTGGGCGAGAAGGTCGGACGCGCCCGCGTCTTCGCCTTGCTGGCCGGCTTCGGCGGCACGTTGATCATCCTGCGGCCAGGCTTCGAGGCGGTCAGCTTCGGCGCGGTCCTGGTGCTGATCTCGTCCGTGGCGTGGGCCAGCACCCTGACGGCGATCAAGGAACTGGGACGCGACGAGTCGTCGCTCACGGTGACGGCCATCGGGCTGCTGCTGGTCACGCCGCTGTCGCTGATCCCGGCACTGTTCTTCTGGCAGACGCCGACGTGGACCCAGGTCGGCTGGCTGATCGGCATCGGCGTCGTCGGCACGCTGGGCCAGTGGGCGATCGCCCAGGCCTTCCGCCAGGCCGACGCCACCGCCGTCCTGCCGCTCGACTTCCTGCGCCTGGTCTGGGCCTCCGCGCTCGGGCTGCTGATCTTCCAGGAATGGCCGTCCTTGTGGACCTGGATCGGCGCCGGGGTGATCGTCGCGGCGACCACCTATCTCGGCATGCGGGAGAACCGGCGACAGGTGGAACGGACAACGACCGTCGTCTCCGGCTCCTGAGCCCATACCCAAGCGCCCGCGACTTCCGCTAGGCTGGCCGCGAAACACATACGTGGGAGGCCCTGATGGCGACGCATGAATTCTGTCGCGTGGAACGCGACGGCCGGCTGATGATCGTGACGATGAACCGGCCGGAGGTGATGAACGCGCTGCATCCGCCGGCGAACTTCGAACTGGCGGGCGTGTTCGACGAATTCGCCGCCGACCCGGACCTATGGGTCGCAATCGTCACCGGCGCCGGCGACCGGGCCTTCTCGGCCGGCAACGACCTCAAGTACCAGGCCGCCGGCAACAAGGTGACCCGGCCGGAAACCGGCTTCGCCGGCCTGACCGCGCGCTGGGATCTCGACAAGCCGGTGATCGCGGCGGTCAACGGCATCGCCATGGGCGGCGGGTTCGAGATCGCGCTGGCCTGCGACCTGCTGATCGCCTCGGAGAACGCGCTGTTCGCGCTGCCGGAGCCGCGCGTCGGCCTGGCGGCGCTGGCCGGCGGCCTGCACCGCCTGCCGCGCATGATCCCGCAGAAGCAGGCGATGGGCATGATCCTGACCGGCCGGCGCGTGCCGGCGGCGGAGGGCAAGGAGCTCGGCTTCGTCAACGAGGTGGTGCCGCAGGCGGAGTTGATGGACGCGGCCAAGCGCTGGGCCGGCCTGATCCTGGAATGCTCGCCGATGTCGATCCGCGCCTCGAAACAGGCGATCTACCAGGGCTTCGACATGAGCTCGCTGAAGGACGCGTACACCACGGTCTATCCCGCCGTGCAGGCGATGCGCGACAGCGAGGACTTCATCGAGGGACCGAAGGCGTTCGCCGAAAAGCGGCCGCCGCAGTGGAAGGGCAAGTAGGCATGGACCTGCAACTGAAGGGCAAGAAGGCGCTGGTTACCGCC
>CAZVLI010001018.1:0-1670 GCA_964627965.1 uncultured Rhodospirillales bacterium | reverse complement strand
CGGGCTATGCCGGCGGCAACCTCATGCGGGCGATGTGGCCCCGCATGGCGCAGCGCGACTTCGCGCCGGCCGGGTACCTGCGCCAGACCTTGAAGGACCTCGACATGGTCCACGACCTGGCCCACGACGTCGCCGCCGCGACGCCGATGACCGGCCAGGCCCGCGAACTGTTCCGCCTGATGGCCGCCCGCGGCCACGGCGAGGAAGATGCCATCGCCGTCCTGAAGCTGTTTACCGGCGACGACGTCTAGCGCCGACCGCCAGCGTCGCCAGGCCGAGCAGCAGGATCGGCAGGCTCGCCGGTGCCGGCATCGGCATCGGAATGCCGCCGCCGGTGTCGGCGAGACCGCGGATCTCCAGGCTCGTCGTGGCGAAGAAGCCTTCCGTGACGAAGCTGCCGTCCGGCGAGACGCCGAATTCGCCGCTGGCGATGGCGAGCACCGAGGGGCCGAAGGCATCCGCCGCGGCGCCGGAGGTGCCATCGAACAGGAACTCGATGGTGTCGGGACCGGCGCTGTCGATCTCGAACCCTACCGCACTTGCGGTCCCGGCCAGGAACAGGCCGCCGACGTCGAACACGTTGAGCACGCCGCCGGTCGGACCGAGCGCGCCGGCACCGTCGATGTCCACGGTGAGACCGACGACGAGGTCGCTGGCGGCCGCCGGCGCCGACGATGTGCCGGTCAGCGACGTGAAGGTGAAGTCGATGAGCCCGGGGATGAAGGCGACGTCGCCCGCCGCGGAGATGGCAGGGTCGGGCTCGGTGGTCAGGCCGAGCGTGGTCGCCTGTGCGCCGGTGGTGAGCGTCAAGGCGGCCGTCGTGGCGAAGATGGCGGCGATGGCTGAACGCAACATGGCTCGGTCTTCCTTCCTGCGAATGTTGATCCCGCGTCCGGCCGGTCAGCCCAGCAGCAGGTCGTTCTCGAACACGATGGTGTCCGAGCTGGACACGTTGGAGAGGATGATCTGGTCGCGATCCGGTCCCGCCAGTGTCAGGTAGGTTGTGTTCGCGAAGCTCAGGGTCGAGGCGACATCCGCCGCCGACAGGTTCCCCAGCATGTCGAGCTCGGGATCGAAGTCGAACACGCGCACGACGTTGCGCTCGCCGGGAACATCGGTCACCTCGACGATGTCCATGCCGTCGCCGGTCAGGACGAGATCCAGCCGACCGCCATTGGTCACGATGCGCTCGTCGGCGCCGGTGCCGAACAGAAAGTCCCGGCCGGCGGTGCCGAGCAGCAGGATCGTCTCGCCGGGGTCGTCGCCGACAGTGATCGTCACCGTCGCCTGGTCGGTGGGGCCATCGCCGTCGGAGGCGGCATAGACGAAGCTGTCCTCGCCGGAGAAGCCGGCGTCCGGCACATAGGTGAAGGCGCCGGCGTCGTTCAGCGACAGGCTGCCGTTCGACGGACCCGATACGACCGACGCGGTGAGGCCATCGCCATCGACGTCGATGTCGTTGCCGAGCACGCCGGCGGCGGCACTCACCGTCAAGGTGGTGCCGAATGGCGTCGCGTACTCGTCGTCGACCGCCACCGGATCGTCGTCGACCGGCGTGACCGTGACTATCACCGTCGCGGTGTCGGTACCGCCGTTGCCATCCGCGACCACGTAGGAGAACTGGTCCGGGCCGACATAGTCATCGTCTGGCGTGTAGCTAATGCTGTCGC
>CAZVLI010001017.1:0-1672 GCA_964627965.1 uncultured Rhodospirillales bacterium | reverse complement strand
CGCGTCGCGGCCGATGACCGGGTCAAGCTTGCCGTCGCGCGCCGCCTCGGTGAGATCGCGGGCGTACTTCTTCAGCGCGTCATAGGCGTTCTCGGCCGTCGCGCTGTCGGCGGTGCGGCCCTTGCGCAACTCGTTGATGGCGCCGTTCAGGCCCTGCGGGTTGATGCCGGCCTTGGCCAGCGCGTCGGCCGACGGGGTGCCGGTGGCCATCGCCAGCGCCAGCAACAGGCGCTCCACGGTGACGAAGCTGTCGCCGGCCTTCTTGGCGATCTGCTCGGCCTGGTCGAACAGCCGCGCCAACTCAGGCGCGAGGTAGACCTGGCCGGCACCCGGCCCCTCCACCTTCGGGCGCTTGTCGAGCGCAAGGTCGACGGCCTGCAGCGCGACCTTCGCGTCGCCGCCGGCGGCGCCGATCAGGTTTGCGCACAGCCCCTCCTCATCTTCGAGCAGGACCTTAAGAAGATGTTCGGGGGAAAACTGCTGGTGACCTTCGCGCTGCGCCAGGCCCTGGGCCGACTGCACGAAACCGCGCGCACGCTCGGTGTAGTTCTGGAAGTCCATCGACGAACCCCTTTCAGCACGCTTGCCGAGGCACCGTAGTCACCTCTTGCAACGCCTATGTTCAAGCCTCTACTAACGCGAGGCAAACGAAGCCCCTCCTCGCCTGAGCGAGGGGCTAATCCATAGATAATGTTGCGCGAAAGCCACACAAGAGCGCGCAGCGCCGCCCACGCAGGTTCTCAACATGGTCCACGTCGACGCGATCTACCGCTACCCGGTGAAGGGTCTCAGCCCGGCGGCCATGGACCGCGTCCGCCTGGAGCCCGGCGGCACGCTACCGCTGGATCGGGCCTTCGCCATCGCGCACGGCAGCACCGATTTCGACCCGGCCGCGCCGCAGCCGATGTCGAAGCGCAAGTTCCTGCAGCTGATGGAGAATGAGCGCCTGGCGACGCTGGCGACACGGCTGGAGGACGACGACGCGACGCTGGTGATCGAGCGCGACGGACGCCAGGTCTCGCGCGGCCGGCTCGACCAGCCGGTCGGGCGCAAGCTGATCGAGCAGTTCCTCGACGCCTACATGAAGGACGATATCCGCGGCCCGGTGCACATCGTCAGCGCGCCAGGGCACCACTTCGCGGACGTGCCGACGCCGCTGGTGTCCCTGATCAACCCGGCCAGCGTGGCGGAACTGTCGCGGGTGGCGGGCAGTCCCGTCGACCCGCTGCGGTTTCGCGGCAACGTCTACCTGGAGGGCCTGCCGGCCTGGGCCGAGTTCGACTGGGTCGGTCGCGAGATCGCGCTTGGCGATCAGGTGCGCTTGAAGGTCGTGGCACGGATCGAGCGCTGTGCCGCAATCAATGTCGACCCGGCCAACGGCGCCCGCGACATGAACCTGCCGAAGCTCCTGAACAGCGCCTTCGGCCACGTCGACATGGGCGTCTACGCGGTGGTGGCGACCGGCGGCGAGGTGGGTGTCGGCGACACGGTGGCCGCCTGACCAGCTCGACCTAAGCGGTCGCTTCCTCAGTCTGCTCTTCGGTCTCGGATTCGGCGGCCGGTTCCGTGGCGGCAGCCGGTTCAGCGGCCGCGACCGGTTCCGCGGCCTGCTCGTTGCCGCTGTTGCCGCGCCGACGCTGGCGTCGGCCGTTGTTACCGCCGCCGCTGTTCT
>CAZVLI010001016.1:1029-1673 GCA_964627965.1 uncultured Rhodospirillales bacterium | reverse complement strand
AACGGCGGCAGTGCGCGTGAGCCCTAACCTCTTGTCGTCGCAGCACGCACCAGCCGCGTGCCTTCGACCAGCGCGCGCATCTTCTCCACCGCGAGCCAGCGGGGGATCGCCGACAGCCCGCAGTCCATCGTCGCGTAGAGCCGTTCGGCCGGACAATGCTCCAGCGCGCGGCGCAGGCGCGTCGCGACGTCTTCCGCCGTTTCGACATAGAAATTCTTCACGTCGACGACGCCGACTGCGATGCGGAACCGATCCGGCAGCGCGCCGAGAATCTCGATTTCCGCCATCTCGCGGTTGGCGAATTCCAGCATCAACAGGTCGCAGTTCAGCCGCGACATCGCCGGCAGCAGCGGCGTCAGGTCGCGCTTCGCCATCGGTCGGCTGGCGTTGTTGCCGAAGCAGACATGCAGCGCGCCGGCCGCGCCCGCCGGCGCCAGCGCCGCGTTCATCGCCGGCACCCCTGCGTCGGGAAAGCCACCTTCGCGCGGATGCGTCAGGCCGGGCTCGTCGAGCTGGATGATGTCGGCGCCGATCGCCGCCAGTCCGGCCACCTCCGCCGCGACGATGTCGGTGACCTGCTCTAGGACCTCGGGTCCGCCGTCGATGTTGTTGGCGAAGGTGAGCGGGCCAGGTAGCGCCACCTT
>CAZVLI010001016.1:0-1019 GCA_964627965.1 uncultured Rhodospirillales bacterium | reverse complement strand
GCGCTTCTCGGTCAGGCCCGGGACGTACCAGATCTGCGCCTTCAGCCGGGCCAGCTCCGGAACCACCCCAAGCCCGTCGGGCGCGCCGATGGGGCCGGCGGCTCGGAATTTCGGCGCCCGGTCGTAGCCCGGCACGCCGATCCGCCGCGCTGGTGGGATGCGTTCCAGACCGCTGAGCTTGTCGTACATCTCGTAGACGAAGCGCAGTCGGCGCAGCTCGCCGTCGACGATCACGTCCATGCCGGCGTCGATCTGGTCGGCGATGGCCAGCCGCGTGGCGTCGTCGAAAGCCTCGTCGATATCCGCTGGCCCCGCGCCCCGGTCGCGCAATCTTTCGCGGAACACGTGCATCCAGCCCGGCGTCGCGGCCGAGCCGACGGTCATGGTGGCAAGCGGCGGCAAGTCTCTCGGTCGAGCCTAGCCAGCGCGCCGAAATGTCGCCAGCCCTTGCGCTTGTCGCGGTTGGCGGGCCAGCCTTGCGGACATGGTGCAGGAGGCTCAGGAACCGGACCAGGTGGCGGCGCTCGGCGCGCTGGGCGATGGCCGCGTCGCTGGCATGGCGGCGGGGGACGTGAGCCGCATCGACACCCACTCCGCGATCATCTTCCTGGCCGGCGACCGCGCCTACAAGGTGAAGCGGGCGGTGAAGTACCCGTACCTCGACTTCTCCACCCTGGCGCTGCGCGAGGGCTATTGCCGGCGCGAGGTCGAGTTGAACCGCCGCACCGCGCCGGCGCTGTATGAAGGCGTCGAGCCACTGACGCGCAACGGCGTCGACTGGCGCATCGGCGGCGATGGCGCGCCGCAGGAATGGGTCATCGTCATGCGCCGCTTCGCGCAGACAGACCTGTTCGATCGCATGGCCGAGGAGGGACGGCTCGACGGCCCGATGCTGCGTCGAGGCGTCGACATGATCGCCGCCTTTCATCGTGAGGTGGCACGGACACCGGACGCTGCCGACCTCACCTGGGTTGTGGAGGAGAACCTGGAGGAGCTGCGTGCCTCTCCCGAACTCTTTC
>CAZVLI010001015.1:0-1673 GCA_964627965.1 uncultured Rhodospirillales bacterium | reverse complement strand
GGGCGCCGGACGACGGGGCGGCGGCTCGCGCGCAGGTTCGGTCGCTGGCGTCGGCGCCGCCACGGTCGGCGGCGGTGGCGCCTGGCGGTAGTCGAAGGCGACCTCGCCCACGGTCTCGTCGACGCCGGCATCGATGTACCAGCGCAGCACCCGGGCCGCCTCGTCATGTGACAACATGGCGAAAGTGTACGGTCTGCGGGCGCGCGTTGACCATCATCAAGCCGTCGCGGCATAAACGGCGGCGTAAACGATTGCGAACGATGCGCGAATGAGCGATGCGGCGCGCGAAGACCGGCCGGCGAGGAGTGAGGCGATGGAACGCGAAGCGATGGAATATGACGTCGTGATCGTCGGCGCCGGCCCGGCGGGGCTCGGCGCGGCGATCCGGCTGAAACAGCTCGGCGAGGAAACCGGCCAGGACTTCTCCGTCTGCGTACTGGAGAAGGGCTCGGAGGTCGGCGCGCACATCCTGTCCGGCGCGGTGATGGACCCGCGCGCGATCGACGAGCTGATTCCCGACTGGCAGGACAAGGGCGCGCCGCTGAATACGCCGGTCAGCGCCGAGAAGTTCATGTTCCTGACCCCGGTCAGCGAGATCAAGGTGCCGGTCGCGCTGCTGCCGAAGCCGACTCACAACATGGGCAACTACATCGTCAGCCTCGGCAACGTCTGCCGCTGGCTCGGCGAGCAGGCCGAGGCGCTAGGGGTGGAGATCTACCCCGGCTTCGCCGCGGCGGAGGTGCTGTACCACGACGACGGCCGGGTGAAGGGCGTCGCCACCGGCGACATGGGCGTGCTGAAGAACGGCGAGCAGGGCCCGAACTACCAGGTCGGCATGGAGCTGCACGCGAAGTACACGCTGTTCGCCGAGGGCTGCCGCGGCTCGCTGACCAAGCAGATCACCGAGAAGTTCGGCCTGCGCGAGAGCGTCGACGTGCAGACCTACGGCATCGGCTTGAAGGAACTGTGGGAGATCCCGGCCGAGCAGCACCAGGAAGGGCTGGTCGTGCACACCGCCGGCTGGCCGATGGACACCAAGACCTACGGCGGCTCGTTCATGTACCACCTGGAGAACAACCAGGTGTCGATCGGCTTCGTGGTCGAGCTCGGCTACGAGAACCCGCACATGTCGCCGTTCCAGGAGTTCCAGCGCTACAAGACGCATCCGGCGATCGCGCAGTATCTGAAGGGCGGCAAGCGCATCGCCTATGGCGCACGGGCGCTGAACGAGGGCGGCATTCAGTCGGTGCCGGAACTGGCCTTTCCCGGCGGCGCGCTGATCGGCTGCGCCGCCGGCTTCATGAACGTGCCGAAGATCAAGGGCAGCCACAACGCGCTGAAGACCGGGATGATGGCGGCGGAAGCCGCGCACGAGGCGCTGGTCGCCGCCGGCGAGAACGAGAGCGCGCCGGTGCTCAGCAGCTACCCGGAGAAGTTCCGCAACTCCTGGGTCTATGACGAGCTCTACGCGGCGCGGAACTTCCGGCCGGCCTTCGCCAAGTTCGGCCTGATTCTCGGCACGCTCTACAACGGCATCGAGCAGTTCCTCGGCGGCAAGGTGCCGTGGACCTTCCACATCGAGGAGCCGGACCACGCCAAGCTGAAGAAGGCCAGCGAGTGCAAGCCGATCGACTATCCGAAGCCGGATGGCGAGATCAGCTTCGACCGGCTGT
>CAZVLI010001014.1:0-1677 GCA_964627965.1 uncultured Rhodospirillales bacterium | reverse complement strand
GCGCGCCGGCGAGCCGTGGGCGGTGGCGAGGTCGGCGGGCACCGCCTCGGCGCGCGGGTCAGGGCCCGGGGCCGGCGCGTACGTGGCGGGGCCGTGGCGACGGAACCCGGCCGCGAGCGCCGCCGTCACCGAGAGATTGCCGGTCGCGGTCGCCATCCCGGGGACGAGCCCGATCAGGTTGCAGGTGATGATGAAGAAGAAGAGCGTCAGCAGGTAGGGCATGAACCGATCGGCATCTTTGCCGTGGATCGCCGGGCGCGCGACGTTGTCGCGCAGGTAGACGATCAGCGCCTCCAAACCGTTGCGCAAGCCGGTCGGGACGAGCCCTTTTTGGCTCCGCGCGATGCCCAAGACGACCAGCAGGATCACGAAGGCCAGCCACATCATCACGACGTGCTTGCTGATCGACATGTCGATACCGAAGAGCTCGAATTGCGGTAGGGGCACCTTACCGCCGCCCGGAATCTCCATGTAATCCGCGTCGACCAAGTGGTGCATGATCGTATCGCCGGCGTTGAACTCTCCGCCGTGCTCGGACTCTGCTGCCATGCCTTATGCCTCTCCGGAGCCGCGCACCGCCGGCGCGAACCGTTTGAGAAACCAGAAACTTTCAAAGATGAAGAGCGGGACGAAGCCGCCGATCAAGCCGGTCAAAGTGCCGAGCGCCAGCGCGCGCAGGCCCGCGATCGCCAGCGCGGTGACGACGAGCAGGATGAGGAAGCGCAGCGCGAGGCCGAGCGCCATCGTCGTCATCAACCCGGTGCCGGGCAGGCCGTGCAAGCGAACCATCCGCTGGCCCTGCCACATGCCGATGGCACTCGTGAGGGCCCAGGCGAACGAGACGGCGAGCAGCGGCAGCTCGAGCAGCGAACCTGCGAGGACCGCGAGGACTCCCCCGAACGAGGCGACCGCGGCCGCGACGGTTCGAAAGCGCTGAATCTCGGTACCACTCATCGATCGCTCTCGTCGCGGTTCGAACCTCGGACGAACTTCCAGAGGTTGTAGAACGCGACCGCCAATCCCAAAACGCAGCCCGACAGCAGGTAGGCGGGCGAGGTGTCGAATCGCGAATCGAGCTGATGTCCGAGAATCCCGAAGAGTGCGATCGGCACCGCCATCTCAAAGCCGAGCGTCACGGCACCCTGAGGGCGCGACGGGCGTTGCTTGTCGGGATTCACGGGGTTTCGAGCTCTCGCGAGGCCTCGCTCGGTACCGTCAGTGGACTGCCCCACACGGTTCGCCGGACTGCCCCGGCGAAGGCGACACTCTAGCACCGATCCGACCCCCGAGCCCAGCGACTGGCATCCCCCCTTTCGACGACTCAAGCTTTACCCCGGCTCGCCGATTTGTTATTGATTTTCCGGGCTCTATGGGCTCGTTGAGAGGGACCGTGCTGCACCGCCTCAGTCTCTGCGTCGTCCTCACGGCGGTCTGGCTTTTGTGGTCGGGCCACTACAAGCCCCTGTTTTTGGGCTTCGGCGCTTTCTCGGTCGGCCTCGTCCTCTTCCTCTCGATCCGCATGAACGTCGTCGACGACGAGGGCGCCCCGCTCGACATCCCCTTTCGAGCGCTGGCCTACGTGCCGTGGCTCGTCGTGCAGATCCTGCTGGCCAACGTCAGCGTGATCCGCTGCATCCTCACCCCCGGCCGCTCGATCTCGCCTCGCATGGTCCGCAT
>CAZVLI010001013.1:0-1679 GCA_964627965.1 uncultured Rhodospirillales bacterium | reverse complement strand
CTGATGGCGATGTCCGCCGAGGACATCGTGCGCCTCGCCTGCGACGGCATGGAAGCGCGCGACAGCAGCGAAGTTCTCAAAGAGATCAAGCTGTCGCTCGACGGTGGCCGTACGGTCGACCGTGAAGTCATTCACCGCTCCGGTTCCAATCGGCGCTGGCTGAGGATGATCTTCGTTCCCGCCGGCGATGACGTCACGATCACGTTTATCGACTTCACCGACACCAAGGCCCGCGAGGATCACATGGAGTCGATGGCGTGGACCGACCCGGTCGAGCAGCTGGTCGGTCGAGGCCACGACCTTGAGGTCGACGCAGAACACCAGGACCGCGGACGCGGCGGAGAACGTGCCGGTCAGGTGCGGCGACGGCTCGGTCGCCTCGATTTCGGCGTCGCTGACCTTGGTCGGCGTCACCGCGTTCCAGGGGCTTTCGCCGGCCTTCGACTGCGCGATGTAGCGCTTCGCGGCGGGGATGGTGAGCTCGCCGAACGTGGCCCGGGTCTCCGGATCGCGGACCACGATGACGCGGTTGCCCTGACGGTTGCCGCCCGACGGGGCGAAGCGCGCGACATCGAGGATGTCGTAGATCACGTTGTCCGGAATGTCCTCGCCGGTGTACTCGCGCGCGGCGAAGGTGGTGCGGATGACATCGTTGAGTTCGATGGTGGCCTCCATTCGTCCATTGTTGTCACCCCGGCCCTGAGCCGGGGTCCATGCAGAAACCAGCACGCGACATAGACATGGACCCCGGGTCTTCGCGCTGCGCGCTACGCCCGGGGTGACGAGATTTATTGCCAGCCGAAGCCTAGCAGGCCCGCCGTCAGCGCGGCAGGATGGATTCCTCGCAGGTGAGGTAGGCGTCGACGGCGCGCGCGCACTGCCGGCCCTCGCGGATCGCCCAGACGACCAGCGACTGGCCCCGGCGCATGTCGCCGGCGGCGAATACCTTGGCGATCGAGGTCTGATAGTCCTCGGTGTTGGCGGCGACGTTGCCGCGCGGATCCAGGCCGACGCGCAGGCCGTCCAGCATGCCGTCCTTCACCGGACCCAGGAAGCCCATGGCCAGCAGGACGAGGTCGGCCTTCAGCACGGTCTCGCTGCCCGGCACTTCGGTCATCTGCATGCGGCCGTCGGCATCCGCCGCCCACTCCACGCGGACCAGCTTGAGGCCGGTGACCTTGCCGTTCTCGCCCATGACCTCCTTGGTCAGCACCGCCCAGTCGCGCTCGCAGCCCTCGTCGTGCGAGGTCGAGGTGCGCAGCTTCAGCGGCCAGTCAGGCCAGGTCATGCCCTTGTCCTCGCGCACTGGCGGCTTGGGCATGATCTCCAGCTGCGTCACCGACGCCGCGCCCTGACGGATCGAGGTGCCGACGCAGTCGGAGCCGGTATCGCCGCCGCCGATCACCACCACGTGCTTGCCGGTGGCCAGGATCGGCATGTTGTCGACGCCGGGCTCGTCGGCGACGCGCCGGTTCTGCTGCGTCAGGAAGCGCATGGCGAAGTGCACGCCGTCTAGGTCGCGGCCTGGCACCGGCATGTCGCGCGGCTCCTCGGCGCCGCCGGACAGCACGATGGCGTCATACTCTTCCAGCAGCTGGTCCATCTTCAGGTCGACCCCGACGAGCGTGCCGGGCCGGAACTCGACGCCTTCCGCGCGCATCTGCGCCAGCCGGCGGTCG
>CAZVLI010001012.1:0-1681 GCA_964627965.1 uncultured Rhodospirillales bacterium | reverse complement strand
CGCCGCGCCGGTCGCTCGATCCAAGACGCCGCGCATCATTGCATCGGCGGCACCGACCCTGCGCGCGTCGGGGCGGACGCCGAGGCTCACGATTTCCACCTCGTCGGCGGCCTGCCGCGCGATCACGAAGCCGATCGGATCGCCGGCACGCAGCGCGAGCAATGCGAAGGCGCCGGGCATGGCCAACAGCCGGGCGATGGCCGCGGTGTCCCAAGCCTCGTCGAAGCAGGCGGCATGCAATTCGGCGATGACGGCGACCGTTGTGGCGCCGGCCGGCTCGATCGCGATCATGCCGCGTCCGGTGTCCGGCCGCCCGGCAGTTTCGCATCTGGCCGGCGCAGGTAGATCGGCGCCGGCGCACGCCCGCCCCGCAGGCCGTGACGGTGCGTGAGGTGGATCATGTGCGCGGCCTCCGGCGCTATCGCCGGACGGGCGCGACGGAGAGTTGTGGGCAGCCGTTCGCCGAGCGGCCGGATGCCGGAGCCGACGACCACCGCCGGCCCCGTCGGCACGACGTCGGCAATGTCGTCGAGCCCGAGGATACGCGGCTCGGCCAGCGGTCGGATGTCGTGGTCGAAGGTCTGGGCGTAGACCTCGGACCGGCGCGCATCGAGCGTTGCCAGCACGGTCTCGCCCGGCGCCGGCCGCGCCTGCACGGCCAGCACTTGCAGCGTGGTGAAGCCGATCACCGGCTTGTCCAGCGCCAGCGCCAACGCGCGCACCGCCGCCAGCCCGACGCGGGCGCCGGTGAACGTCCCCGGCCCGAGAGTGACCGCCAGTGCGTCGAGATCGGCATAGGCGAGGCCGGCGTCGTCCAGGACGTCGGCGGCGAAGGGCAACAGGCGCTCGGCATGACCGCGCGGCAGCGGGATGGACCGCGCCGCCCGTACCCGCCCGCCTTCGCCGACGGCGGCCGACAGCCGTTGCAGCGCGGTATCGACCGCCAGCAGCCGCATCGACCGGGTCAGAGCACCTCGCAGGCGTCGTCGAAGGACAGCCGCGGGTTGCGGGGCATCAGCTGGGCGTGATCGCCGTAGCCGAGATTGCAGATGAAGTTCGACTTCACCCGGCCGTCGGGGAAGAATTCCTTGTCGACCCCGGCGTTGTCGAAGCCCGACATCGGTCCGCAGTCGAGGCCGAGCGCGCGCGCGGCGACGATCAGGTAGGCGCCCTGCAAGCTGCTGTTGCGGAAGGCTGTGGTCTCGGCCAGCGTCTCGTTGCTGGTGAACCAGTTCTGGGCGTCGGGGTTGTGCGGGAACAACTCAGGCAGCTTCTCGAAGAAGCGGGTGTCGTAGCCGACGATCGCGATCAGCGGCGCGGTCATCGACTTGGCCCGGTTGCCTTCCGACAGGTGTGGCGCCAGGCGTTGCTTGGCCGCCTCGGAACGCAGGAACACGAAGCGGGCCGGCGACGTGTTGGCGCTGGTCGGCCCCATCCGCAGCAGGTCGTAAAGCGCATCGAGCGTGACGTCGCTGACCGGCTTGTCGGTCCATACGTTGTGCGAGCGAGCGGCTCGGAAGATCAGGTCCAGGTCGCGGTCGCTTAGGATGTGGCTCACCTCGGATACTCCTTGCGTCGGTCGGTCGCGGCCGGCGGGACTGGCCGCGCGGCGCCTGGCCGGTGTAATTCTTGGGCCAGTGTAATAGGGCGTCGAGCGATGGTGAGCAATGCGGGATGAGGC
>CAZVLI010001011.1:0-1684 GCA_964627965.1 uncultured Rhodospirillales bacterium | reverse complement strand
ACACGGCCTTGGCCGATCCGCCCGACGTGCTGGTGCTGGACGTGATGCTTCCCGAGCTGGACGGCTACGAGATCCTGCGCCGCCTGCGCGCGGACCCGAAGGCGGAGACGCTGCCGGTGCTGATCCTCACCGCCAAGGGCCAGCGCGAGGACCGAGAAACCGCGCTCGACAGCGGTGCCGACCTGTTCATCACCAAGCCATTCGCCAATGCCGAGGTCGTCGCGGCGGTGGAGCGGCTGGCGGCGCAAGGACGCGCCTGATCGGACAATGAGCGAGCGCGCCGACAGCCACCGCTCCCATCGCAAGACCCGCGACCGCTCGATGGCGCTGGTACTGGTCGGTACCGTGCTGCTGATGCCGCCGCTGGCCGGCAGCATGCTGATCGACGGCAAGATCGGCGGCATCCCGATCCCGCTGCTTGCGATCTTTGCCGTGTGGGCGGCGCTGATCGCGGGCGCGGCGGCACTCTCAAGCCAGCTTCGCGAGGCCGATACGCAAGACACGCCGCCCGAGGCGGAAGGCTGATGCTTTCGCTCGACATCCTGCTGGCGGTTTGCCTGGGCTACGTGGCGCTGCTGTTCGCGATCGCCTTCCTGATCGATCGCCGGGCACGCCAAGGACCGCTGCGCTGGCTGCACTCGCCGGTCGTCTACACGTTGTCGATCTCGATCTACTGCACCTCGTGGACCTTCTACGGCGCGGTCGGATCGGCGGCACGAAACGGGCTGGAGTTCGTCACCATCTATCTCGGCCCGACGCTCGTGTTCATCGGCTGGTGGTTCCTGCTGCGCAAGCTGGTCCGCATCGGCCGCGCCAACCGCATCACCTCCATCGCCGACCTGATCTCCTCGCGCTACGGCAAGAGCCCCAGCCTCGCGGTGCTGGTCACGCTGATCGCGGTGATCGCGACTACGCCCTACATCGCGCTGCAGTTGCAGTCGGTGACGCGCAGCTACCAGATCATCGCCGGCGAGGCCGACGGCGTCACCACGGCGCTGTGGGTGGCGGCCGGCATGGCGCTGTTCACCATCCTGTTCGGCACCCGCAACCTGGACGCCAACGAGCGCCACCACGGCGTCGTGGCTGCGATCGCGGTCGAGGCCATCGTCAAGCTCGCCGCCTTGATCGCCGTCGGGCTGTTCGCGGTCTATGGCGTGAGCGGCGGGTTCCGCGACATCTTCGCCGACGTTCCGGCCGAGGTGATCACCGGCGCCGGCGACGTCTTCGGCGCGCGCTGGGCGACGCTCACCTTCCTGTCGGCGACGGCAATCATCTGCCTGCCGCGACAGTTCCAGGTCACCGTGGTGGAGAATGTCGAGGAGCGGCATCTTTCGACCGCGTCCTGGCTGTTCCCGGCCTACCTGTTCGGCATGACGGTATTCATCGTGCCGATCGCCATCGTCGGGCTGAAGACCATGCCCGCCGGCAGCAACCCGGACTTCTACGTCCTCACCCTGCCGCTGGCGGAGCAGCGTCACGACCTGGCGCTGCTGGCCTTCCTGGGCGGCTTCTCGTCCGCGACCTCGATGGTCATCGTCGCCACCATCGCGGTCTCGACGATGGTCTCGAACCACGTGGTGATGCCGCTGGCACTGCGCCTCCTGGCGATGCGACAAGCGGTCAGCGGCGATGTGCGCAGCCTGTTGCTGACAACGCGGCGGGTGTCGATCGCCGCCATTCTTGG
>CAZVLI010001010.1:0-1688 GCA_964627965.1 uncultured Rhodospirillales bacterium | reverse complement strand
GAAGTGCGACAGCGCGTCCATGGCCTACGCGGCCGAGCTGGTGCCGGAGATCGCCGACGACATCGTCAACGTCGACCGGGCCATGCGCTGGGGCTTCAACTGGCGCCAGGGTCCGTTCGAGATGATCGACAGCGTCGGCGCCGACACCTTCGCCGCCCGGCTCAAGGCCGAGGGCATGGCGATGCCGAACATGATGCAAGTGCTGGAGCAGGCAGGCGGCAAGAGCTTCTATCGCAACGACGGCAAGGAATTCCTCGGCGTCGACGGCAACTACCACGCGGTGCCGGCCTGAACCGGATTCAGCAACGGGGAGACCGGCGCCGCCTCCGGGTGCCGACCGCGATCATGCCGAGCGCGCCGAGCAGCAGCGGCAGCGTCGCCGGTGCCGGCACCAGCGTCGGATCGACGGCGGTGAGCGTGAATACATAGTCGAAGCTGATCGAACCATCGCCGTTGCCTTCGATCATCCGGTCGGCTTGGATCGTGAAAATCGGCGTGCCGGTGGTCGGCGTCGCCAGCACTCTTAAGAACGGCAGGTCATCGGAGAAGAAGCCGAAGAAGCTGAGGCTGGTGTTGAAGAAGCCGACACCGGCGTTGGCGTCGTTGACGACGAAGTTGCTGATATCGACCCTGACCTCGGTGATCTCCAGCGCGCCCGGCGTGCCGACTCGGAACGCATCGATCTTGTCGCCGCTCATGTCACTGAAGCGGCAGTCGTTCGAGTCGCAATCGCCCTGTTCGCCCAGGATGCTGCCGGCGATGGTGTTCGTGCCGACGTCGACATTGCCGAGGATGGATATGGCCGGGTCGATATCGCCGCTCACGGCCTCGTCGTAGGCCAGCGGCACCGCCGCCGCCGGAAGCGCGAAGCCGAACACGGTGCCGGCCACGGCCAACGCGAGTAGTAGCCCTTTCGATTTCATTTCCCGACGTACTCCTATCTCGTTCTGACGACTTCGGGCATTGCCGAGCCTGGTGATGACCGCCCGCTCTCGTCCGGCCTTGTCCCTGACGTCAGACGGACGAGTTTGGGACGTGCGCTGAGCGGTTTCTGACGGCTGGCGGTTGATGTCTCAGCGCCGCCGCGCAGCGCCCAAGAGCAACGCGCCGAGGCCGAACAGGCCGAGCGTCGCCGGCGCCGGCACGTCGGCGGGCACCCAGCCGCCACGGACGCTGATGATCTGCCGGATGTTGTTGTTGGTGTAGTCTTGGTCGAGGGTGATTCCCTCGCGGTCGTTCGGAAAGAACTGCAGCTCCATCGCGTCGGGGGCGGAACTGCCGGCGAAGTTGGTCGCGTTGGTGCGGACGTAGATCGCGCTGCCGCCGCTGGCCCGGAGGCCGCCGTCCGGCGCCACGTCGAACGTGCCGTTGAAGGTGCCGGTGAACGGGACCGGAGGCGGGCCTTCCGGGAGGCCGAAGAGCGCGCTGCCGGCGGCGGTGAACGCGAACGCCGTCATGTTGGTGTGGTTGAACGGCCCGGTATCCGGTTCGAGGGTCATGGTGGCCAGGATATCGCCGGTGCTTTCCGCCTCGAACTCGAACATCAGCGCGGCGTGCGCGCCGCCAAGTCCGGCGGTCAGGAAACCGGCCACGAGCGCCGGTAGCAGGACGATCTTTCGGAAGGTGCCGTATCGACCGTCGCGCATGGCACGGCCGTGCCGGAAGTCACCGAGCTGCATACCCATTCC
>CAZVLI010001009.1:0-1699 GCA_964627965.1 uncultured Rhodospirillales bacterium | reverse complement strand
GCCCAACGTGTTGGACTCTCCGGTCGGGCCCGGCAGTTCCTGCGGCTCGGCGAAATGGGCACGTGCCTGGGCGGCGTAGTAGCGCAGGAAGTCGATGGCCTCGCGCAGCTCGGAGATCGCGTCGCGTACCGTTCGGCCGCCCTCGCGGATGATCCGGGCCAGGAGCGTCGAGGTCGATTGTTCGAAAAGGTCGGCGGCACGTTCCAGGATCGCGGCGCGGGCGACGCCGCCACGGCGATCCCAGTCGGACTGCGCGGCGACCGCGAGCTCAACGGCGCGGGCGGCCAGCTTGGGATCGCCGTCGGCAACGTGGCCGATGCGACGGTCGGGCTTCGACGGGTCGAAACGCTCGACGGTCGGATCGCCCTCGAGCTCACCGCCGACGATGGGCGCGGCCGTCCACTTGCCGTCGATGGCCGCGTTCAGGTCCTCGTACAGCAGGTCACGGGCCAGCGGATTGGCGAGATCGACGCCGCGCGAGTTCAGGCGTACGCCGCCGAACAGGTCGCGCGGCACCGGAATCCTCGGGTGCGGGGCACGGCGCCAGCCGGTGGCGATGTCGACCGGATCCTCGATCAGCGCCGCGACCGGCACATCCGCTTCGGCCAGGCGGTTCACGAAGGACGTATTGGCACCGTTCTCCAGCAGCCGCCGGACGAGATAGGGCAGCAGGTCCTCGTGCCGGCCGACCGGTGCGTAGACGCGGCACGAGGGTCCGATGCCGTCCTCGCCGACGACCTGGCCATAGAGCGCGGCCCCCATGCCGTGGAGGCGCTGGAACTCATAGCCAGTTCGGTTGCCGGCCAGCGCCTTCACCGCCGCCAGGGTGTAGGCGTTATGCGTGGCGAACTGCGGATAGAGCCGGCCGTCGGCGGCGAGCAGCGCCTTGGCACAGGCAATGTAGGACACGTCGGTCGCGGTCTTGCGGGTGAACACGGGATAGCCGTCGAGGCCCAGTTCCTGCGCCCACTTGATCTCGCTGTCCCAGTAGGCGCCCTTCACCAACCGCACCGGGATCAGCCGGTCGTGCGCCTGGGCCAGCGCCGCCAGCCATTCGATCACGTGCAGCGCGCGCTTCTGGTAGGCCTGCACCACCAGCCCGAAACCCGACCAGCCGGCCAGGCTCTCGCGCGCCAGCACCGCCTCGAACACGTCCAGCGACGGCTCCAGCCGGTCGGCCTCTTCCGCGTCGATGGCGACGGCGACGTCGAGCTGGCGCGCGCGCTCGACCAGCTCGGCCAGGCGCGGCACGAGTTCGCTCATCACCCGCTCGCCCTGCCCGTACTCGTAGCGCGGATGCAGCGCCGACAGCTTGATCGACACCGCCCCGCCCGGCAGCTTGGCGCCGATCGTGTCGATGGCTTGGCGGTAGGCGGCGAAGTAGCGGTCGGCATCGGCACGGGTGCGCGCCGCCTCGCCCAGCATGTCGAACGAGTAGTCGTAGGCCGGATCGATCTCGTCGATCGCCTCTTCGATGGAGCGGCCGAGCACGAACTGGCGACCCAGGATGCGCATCGACTGCCGCATCGCCTGACGGATCACCGGTTCTCCGCTTTTCGCCACCAGCCGGCCGAGAAAACCGCCGATGGCGCCGATGTCGCGCCGGTTCAGGCCGATAACCTCGCCGGAGAGCATCAGCCCCCAGGTCGACGCGTTGACCAGCAGGGAACCGGAGTGGCCGAGGTGGTCTTCCCAGTCC
>CAZVLI010001008.1:0-1700 GCA_964627965.1 uncultured Rhodospirillales bacterium | reverse complement strand
ATCCGACCCGCCGCTGGAGGTCACGACCAGCGTGCCGCCCTGGCTCACCGTGACGGCATAGACGTCGGCGTCGGCGGTACGCTCCAGGTGACCGTCGACGTCGTCGCCGGCGTTGATCGCGGTCGCGCCAGCGATGCTGTCACCGTGGTCGTCGGCCGGCGGCTCGGCCGCACCCGAGCCGTCGACGACGAAGATCGAGAAGCTGTCGGTCGGCGTCATCGAGCGGCCGTTGTTGAACATCAGCAGTTGCGCCGGCCCCAACGCCGCCTCGCCGGTGGTCCGCAGCGTCACGGTCACGATGCCCTCGCCGGAAACGCTGGCGGTGTCGACGTAGACCCCGGGCGGCCCCTGAACCACCGGCGCGCCCAGCGATAGGTTGTAGTCGCCGGTCAGCGTCGCGGTGGTCGACCGGCCGCGCGACAGGAAGGCCCGGTTGCTGGCCAGCGTGCCGCGCGCGGTGCTCAGCACGGAGTCGAGCCCGTTGCCGCCGAGCGCCGCGACCGCATCCTTCACGTCGGCCGGCAGCTCGATGGAGGTATCGACCAGGAGCTTGAGGAGATAACCGTGCGCCTCGCCCGGCGTGTCGAACCACTGTCCGCCGATACCGTCCAGCGCCACGAAATAGCGACCGTTCTTGTACTTGTAGAGCTGACGCAGACCGATCTCGTTGCCGCCGATCTGCTCGTAGATATCGTAGATGCGGAGGTTGGCGCGGGCCCAGTCCACGTCCGACACCGGCGCGCCCTCGCGGCCGAAGATCAGGTTCCGCTCCTCGACCGGGTTGTAATAGTGCTCGAACGCCTCACCCGAGGCGTCGACCCGGGACCGATAGGTCGCCGATTCGGCCTTGTAGCGGTCCATCAACGCCGTCAGCGTGGCGTCGAAGTTGCTCGCTCCGGTGCCGTCGTCGATCGAGATCGTGCCGGCGTTCGCGGTCGCGCCCAGCGCCAACCCCGCACCCAGCACCCCCGCCGCAAGCCACTTCGCCTTCGCGCGCATCGCCAGAATCCCTCGCTAAGTGGGCGAACCCTAACAAAAAACCAACGCGGTCAAAAGCGATACCGCGACGCCCGGCTTGTCATCCATTGGTCTTGCCCGTAAGACCCGCAGGCACGAACGACGAAGGAGCATCGCGCATGGCGGACAAGGTGGCGCTGATCACCGGCATCACCGGCCAGGACGGCGCCTATCTGGCCGAGCTGCTGCTGGCCAAGGGCTATGTCGTGCATGGCCTGAAGCGCCGCGCCTCGTCGTTCAACACCGGCCGCATCGACCACCTCTACGTCGACCCGCACGAGCGCCACGCCCGCATGTTCCTGCACTTCGGCGACATGACCGACGCCACCAACCTGATCCGCATCGTGCAGGAGACGCAGCCGGACGAGATCTACAACCTGGCGGCCCAGAGCCACGTCCAGGTCAGCTTCGAGAGCCCGGAATATACCGCCAACGCCGACGGCGTCGGCACGCTGCGCCTGCTGGAGGCGATCCGCATCCTCGGGCTCGGGGACAAGACCCGCATCTATCAGGCCTCGACCTCGGAGCTCTACGGCGACACGCCGCACGCGCCGCAATCGGAGACCACCCCGTTCCGACCGCGCAGCCCCTATGCCGTCGCCAAGCTCTACGCCTACTGGATCACTGTGAACTATCGCGAGGCCTACGGCTTCCACGCCTCGAACGGCATCCTGTTCAATCAC
>CAZVLI010001007.1:0-1703 GCA_964627965.1 uncultured Rhodospirillales bacterium | reverse complement strand
AGCACGACCACCACGCCGCCGCCTAGGCGCGGCGCTTCATGCTCTACGACAGCCTAATCGCGCCCTTCGCCGACTTCGCGTTCATGCGTCGCGCGCTGGTCGGCTGCCTCGCGCTGAGCCTGGGCGCGGCGCCGGTCGGCGTGTTCCTCATGCTGCGCCGCATGACATTGACCGGCGATGCCATGGCGCATGCGATCCTGCCCGGCGCGGCACTGGGTTACCTGATCGCCGGCCTGTCGGTGCTGGCGATGACGACTGGCGGGCTGGTCGCCGGGCTGGCGGTGGCGCTGCTGTCCGGCCTGGTGGCGCGGGCGACGGTGCTGCGCGAGGACGCCTCGCTCGCCGTCTTCTACCTGATCTCGCTCAGCCTCGGCGTGCTGATGATCTCCAGCCGCGGCACCAACGTCGACCTGCTGCACGTCCTGTTCGGCAGCGTGCTGGCACTCGACGATGTGGCGCTGTGGCTGATCGTGTCCATCGCCTCGGTCAGCACGATCGGGCTGGCGGTGATCTTCCGGCCGCTGGTTCTGGAGTGCATGGACCCTGGCTTCCTGCGCAACGTCGGCGGCGCCAGCACGGCGACCCACATGGCCTTCATGGCCCTGGTGGTGCTGAACCTGGTCGCCGGCTTCCATGCGCTGGGCACGCTGCTCGCGGTCGGCCTGATGATCCTGCCGGCGGCGACGGCGCGTTTCTGGACCCGCAACCTGACCCCGATGCTGGGCGTGGCGGTGCTGGCGGGCGCGCTGTCCGGACTGGTCGGGCTGCTGATCTCCTACCACGCCGACACGGCGGCCGGCCCAACCGTCGTCCTGACCCTGGGCGGCGCCTACGCCTTCTCGCTGTGCCTGGGACCGGTCGGCTCGCTGGCGGCCCGCTGGTGGCCGCGCCATCACCTGGAAGCATGATCCGCGCCGCCACGATCCTGCTGGCCACGCTGTGGCTGGCGCTGCCCGCTGCCGCCGCGCCAATCAAGGTCGTGGCCAGCTTCTCCATTCTCGGCGACATGGTCGCGGCGGTCGGCGGCAACGACATCGATCTCACGGTGCTGGTCGGCGCTGACGGCGACGCGCATGCCTACCAGCCGCGCCCGGCCGACGCGGCGGCGCTGGCCGGCGCCGATCTGGTGATCGTGAACGGCTTCGGTTTCGAGGGCTGGATCGACCGGCTGGTGGCCGCCTCCGGTTATGCCGGGCCGGTGGTGCGCGCGGCACGCGATGCCGTGCGCAAGCCGCTTGCCGGCAATACCGTCGATCCGCACGCTTGGCAGGACGCCGGCCGGGCGCCCGCCTATGTCGCCGCGATCGCAGAAGCCCTGTCCACCGCCGACCCGGACCGCGAAACGGCTTATCGCGCCCGCGCGACCGCCTATGTCTCGCGACTGGCGGCACTGCATGCCGAAGTCCAGGCCATGTTCGCCGCGATCCCGGCCGAACGCCGGCGCGTGGTCACCGCGCACGACGCGTTCGGCTATTTCGCGGCGGCCTACGGCGTCCTCTTCCGCAGCCCGCAGGGGCTGGGTGCCGAGGCCGAGCCGTCGGCGCGCCAGGTCGCCCATCTGATCCGACAGATCCGTGCCGAAGGCATCACCGCCGTCTTCGTGGAAAGCGTGCGCAACCCCCGCCTGGTTCGTCAGATCGCGCGCGAGACCGGCGCCAAGGTGGCCGGCCCGCTCTATGCCGACAGCCTGTCCGCGCCGGACG
>CAZVLI010001006.1:0-1705 GCA_964627965.1 uncultured Rhodospirillales bacterium | reverse complement strand
GCGCAAGCGTACGATGGCCTGCTGGTGCACATCGCCGGCGGGCGGCGCGGCGAGTTCAACCAGCGCTACGGCCAGCCCTCGGTGCAGCCGACGCCGAGCTTCGGCCATCTCTTTCCCTTCGCCTGCGAGGCGCAGACCGACTCGCGCACCGGGTGGACCGCCGGCCTGCACGACAAGCTCGGCACGCCGGCGCCGAAGATCTTCTATACCGACACGGCGTCGGAGTACTGGCGCGGCGATGCCAGCCTGGCGCACACCGACGTCAATACCGGCGCGGATGTCGACCTGCCAGCCAATGCCCGTCGCTACCTCCTTTCGGGTACCCAGCACGGGCCGGGCGCGGCCACCTATACACAGATCAACGAACGCGGCGATCACGGCGCCAACTGGCACAACCAGCTCGACTACGTGCCCATCTACCGCGCCGCGCTGACCAACCTGCTCGACTGGATCGCGGTCGACGCCGAGCCGCCGGCCAGCGCCTATCCCCGCCAGTCGGACGGCAGCGCCGCGACGCGTGAGACGGCGATGGAGACGCTCTCCAGCATTCCCGATATGACGATGCCGATATCGGATCGGCTCAACCGGCTGCGTGTCGTCGATCTCGGGCCCAACGCCGACAAGGGCATTTCCGGCGACCTGCCGGCCAAGTTGACCGGCGAGCCCTATCCGTCGGTGGTCTCGGCGGTGGACGGGGACGGCAACGATCTGGCCGGCGTCCGCCTACCCGACCTGGCCGTGCCGGTGGCGACGCATACCGGCTTCAACCCGCGCCACCCGGAGACCAGCGCGGAGGGCCAGATCCTGGAATATGTCGGCAGCACCTGGCCGCTGGCGCGTGACGCCGCGGCGCGCGAGGCGACGGGCGATCCAAGACCGTCGCTGGCGGAACGCTACGCCGACCGCGACGACTACCTTGGCAAGGTGCGTGCCGCGGCCGAAGCCCTGGTCGGGCAGCGCTACCTGCTGGCCGAAGACGTCGAGGTCTGCGTCGAGAACGCCGCCGCGCGCTACGACGCGGCGATGGAGCATGGCGAATGAAGGTCACGGTCCTGGACGACTACTTCGACACTGTTCGCACGCTGCCCTGCTTCGCCAAGCTGGCGGGGCACGACGTGACGATCTGGAACGACCACGTGCAGGACACCGACGCGCTGGCGGAACGGCTGGCGGACACCGAGGTGCTGGTCCTGATCCGCGAACGCACCAAGATCCGCACGCCGCTGCTGGAACAGCTACCTAAGCTGCGGCTGATCAGCCAGCGTAGCGTCTACCCGCATATCGACATCGATACCTGCACGCGGCTCGGCATCGTGGTGTCGTCGGACCAGCATGCCGGCACGCCGTCTTTCGCCACGGCCGAACTGACCTGGGCGCTGGTCCTCGCCGCGATGCGGCGGCTGCCGGAACAGGTGGCCTCGCTCAAGTCCGGCAACTGGCAGTTCGGTGTCGGCCGGACCGTGCGCGGCAAGACGCTGGGCATCTACGGCTACGGGCGGATCGGCGCCGAGGTCGCGCGCTACGGCCAGACGTTCGGCATGCCGGTGCTGGGCTGGGCACGCGAGGAGTCTCGCGCACGCGCCCAGGCCGATGGCGTTGAGGTGGCCAAGAGCAAGCAGGACTTCTTCGAACGCTGCGACATCCTCAGCCTGCACATGCGCCTGAAGGACGCTGACGGCGACGAGCGCGACATTCTCGTCGGCCG
>CAZVLI010001005.1:0-1717 GCA_964627965.1 uncultured Rhodospirillales bacterium | reverse complement strand
GCGATGGCGAAGACCGGCAAGCCGATCCTGCTGTCGACCGGCATGAGCACCTGGGCCGAGATCGCCGACGGCGTCGCCGGCATCCGCAAGCTGGGCGTGGCACCGGCGCTGTTCCAGTGCACCAGCCGTTATCCCACGCCCTTCAACCAGGTCGGACTCAACGTCATCGACCGCCTGAAGGCCGAGCACGACTGCCCGGTCGGCCTGTCCGATCATTCCGGCTCGCCGTTGCCGGCGCTGGCGGCACTGGCGCGCGGCGCCGACATGGTCGAGACCCACGTGGTGTTCGACCGCCGCATGTTCGGCCCCGACTCGCCGGCCTCGCTAACCTTCGAGGAACTGGCACAGGTCACGGCGGCGCGCGACGCCTTCGCCGAGATGATCGCCAACCCGGTCGACAAGGACACCGTGGCCGAGGAACTGGCGACCATGCGCGGCCTGTTCACCAAGTCGGTCGCGCCGACCCGCGCGCTGGCCGCCGGCACCGTGCTGACCGCCGACATGCTGACCGCGAAGAAGCCCGGCACCGGCATCCCGTCGTCCGAGCTCGACGGACTGGTCGGGCGGCGCCTCAAGGCAGACGTCGCCGCCGACCGCCTGCTGCGGCGCGAGGACCTGGATGACTAAGCGCGTCTGCATCGTCGTCAACAGCCGCGCCAACTACGGCCGCATCAAGTCGGTGATGCGCGCGGTAAAGGACCACCCCGACCTGGAGCTGGTGCTGATCGTCGGCGCCTCGGCTCTGCTTTACCGCTTCGGCAACGTCGTCGACGTGATCCGTGGCGATGGCTTCGAACCGGCTGCAACGGTCTACTCCATTGTCGAAGGCGAGAACCCGACGACGATGGCGAAATCCACCGGCATGGCGATCCTCGACCTGGCGACGCAGTTCGAGAACCTCAAGCCCGACGTGGTGCTGACCGTCGCTGACCGCTTCGAGACCATGGCGACAGCCATCGCCGCCAGCTACATGAACATCCCGCTGGCGCACACCCAGGGCGGCGAGACCACCGGCTCGATCGACGAGAGCGTGCGCCACGCCGTCAGCAAACTGGCGCACATCCACTTCCCCGCCACCAAACGCGCCGCCGACGTGCTGATCCAGCTCGGCGAGGACCCGGCGACGGTGCACCTCACCGGCTGCCCCGCCATCGACCTGATCGCCGACCTCGACCTGACCATGCCGGCCGACATGTTCGCGCGCTACAAGGGCGTCGGCGCCGACCTCGACCCGGCCGAACCGTACATCGTGGTGCTACAGCACCCGGTGACCACCGAGTACGGCCAGGGCTTCGCGCAGGTGAACGAGACGCTGAAGGCGGTGCTGGCGCTGGACATGCCGACGGCATGGCTGTGGCCGAATGTCGACGCCGGCTCCGACGACGTGTCCAAGGGCCTGCGCATGCATCGCGAGAACCATGGCGACGGCAAGCTACACTTCTATCGCAACTTCACGCCGGAGGATTACGCGCGGCTGATCGGCAACGCCGCCTGCCTGATCGGCAACTCGTCGTCGGGCCTGCGCGAGGGCGCCTACATGGGCACGCCGACCGTCGACGTCGGCACACGCCAGGCCAGCCGCGAGCGTGGCGCCAACGTCATGCACGCGCCGTACGACGGCAACGCAATCCTCACGGCGGCGCGCGCGCTAGTCGAGCACGGCCGCTACGAACGCTCCGACTTGTTCGGCGACGGCAAGGCCGGCGAGAAGATCGCC
>CAZVLI010001004.1:0-1717 GCA_964627965.1 uncultured Rhodospirillales bacterium | reverse complement strand
CGCCGACCTGGCCGACGCGGCGGCAACCGACGAACTGGTGCCCGCGGCGGTGGCGGCGCTGGGGCCGCTGACCTGCCTGGTCAACAACGCCTCCCGATTCGAGCCCGATGACATCGAGGACTTCTCCGCCGCGGCGTGGGACGCGCACCTGAACCCGAATCTGCGCGCGCCGGCGCAACTCACGCACCATTTCGCCGCCCAGCTTCCCGATGGCGCCGACGGCAATGTCATCAACATCACCGACCAGCGCGTGTGGCGGTTGCTGCCGGATTTCCTCAGCTACACCATCTCCAAGGCCGGGTTGTGGGCGCTGACTCGGACCACGGCGATGGCGCTGGCGCCGCGTATCCGGGTCAACGCGATCGGTCCGGGGCCGGTTCTGCCCAGCGTGCGCCAGACGCAGGAGAGTTTCGATGCCTCCTGCGCCGCTACGCCGCTCGGCCGCGGCACTAGTCCGGCGGAGATCTGCGACGCGATTCGCTTCATCCTGTCCGCGCCGGCGATGACCGGACAGATGATCGCGCTCGACGGTGGCGAGCATCTCGACTGGCGGCCGACCACGCCGGATTCCGTGCAGGCGTAGTGTTTTTCATGTCACGCCGCTGTCCAATTCGATTCCGTCGGTTGACTCTCGCGGGCAAAACCAGGCACATGGACAGCCCGCGCGCGGCGTCCGATCGGTCTCGCCCGCGCCATCCGTACACACCCTCAGCAAGCCTCTGGGCCACCCTTTGGCACTGTTGCACCCCGGCCACTTGGTCGGCGTGTCAAGGTGAAATCCGTTGTTTTTCAATGGCTTAATGTTGCCTATTTTTTGGGCAAACACGGGATAGGGCGCGGAAATCCAAGCCCCAGTCGTCATCAGGGTGTCGTTTCGCACAGGCTTGTCCACAGGTTCCGGGGATATCCCCCGGGTGGCTTGACCGTGGCCGCGTCGCCCGTGGCATAACGGGGCATGGCGAAAGCCCAGAAACCCGAAGACGCGCCCCGGAATCTGCCCGGCGATGCGGCACCGACTCCGGGTCTCGCGGAGGAGACGACGCCATACACGGGTATGGCGGCGCTGGATCACGGCCGCCAGGTGATCCAGGCGGCCCTGCGCACGATCCCGGCGGGCCCCGGCGTCTACCGCATGATCGACGCCAAGGGGGAGGTGCTCTACGTCGGCAAGGCGAAGAGCCTGAAGCGGCGGGTGGAGAGCTACGCCCGTGCCGTCGGCGTCTCGACCCGCATCCTACGCATGATCGGCCTGACCGCCGCGCTGGAGGTGGTCTCGACCCATACCGAGGTCGAGGCGCTGCTGCTCGAGTCGAACCTGATCAAGCGGCACCGGCCGCGCTACAACATCCTGCTGCGCGACGACAAGTCGTACCCGTTCATCCTGCTGACCGGCGATCACGACTGGCCACAGCTCACCAAGCATCGCGGCGCGCGCAAGCGGCCCGGGCGCTATTTCGGGCCATTCGCGTCGGCCGGCGCTGTGAACCGGACGCTGAACACGCTGCAGAAGGCCTTTCCGCTGCGCTCGTGCACCGACGCGGTGTTCGACGCGCGTACCCGACCCTGCCTGCAGTACCAGATCAAGCGGTGCACCGCGCCGTGCGTCGATCGCATCGCCGCTGCCGACTATGCGCAGCTGGTCAGTCAGGCCGCGGCCTTCCTCGACGGCCGCAGCCGGCAGGTGCAGGACGAGATGTCGGCGCGGATGCAGGCGGCG
>CAZVLI010001003.1:0-1719 GCA_964627965.1 uncultured Rhodospirillales bacterium | reverse complement strand
CATCTCGACACGGCAAGGGCCGAGGTGGTCGAGGACAAGCAGGGGCTGGCGGTGGTCGACGACGTCGGCCGGGTGCTGAACCCGTTGCTGCTCGCCGGCCAGATCCATGGCGGCATCGCCCAGGGCGTCGGCCAGGCACTGTTGGAAGGCGCGGTCTACGACGAGGACAGCGGTCAGCTCGTGACCGGCTCGTACATGGACTACTGCATGCCGCGCGCCGACGACCTGCCGAGCTACCGGGTCGACACCACGACCACGGCCTGCGCCCACAACTCGCTGGGCATCAAGGGCTGCGGCGAGGCCGGGGCCATCGCGGCACCGGGCGCGCTGATGAACGCCATCACCGATGCCATCGGCGTCAACGACCTGGAAATGCCGGCCACGCCCGAGCGGGTGTGGCGCGCGATCAACCGGGCGGCCTGAGGGAAGGACGGACAGAGATGTACAACTTCAACTACCACAGCCCGGGCAGCGTCGATGATGCCGCCAAGGCCATCGCCGGCGCCGAGGACGGCAAGCTGATGGCCGGCGGGATGACCCTGATCCCGACCCTGAAGCAGCGCCTGGCGCAGCCGTCGGACGTCGTCGATCTCGGCAAGGTCGCCGGCATGTCGGGCATCACCGTCGACGGCAGCACGGTCACCATCGGTGCCATGACCACGCACGCCACCGTGGCGCGCTCGGCCGAGGTCGCCAAGGCGATCCCGGCGCTGGCCAGCCTGGCGAGCCACATCGGCGACGCCCAGGTCCGTCATCGCGGCACCATCGGCGGCTCCATCGCCAACAACGACCCGGCGGCCGACTACCCGTCCGCCGTGGTCGCACTGAACGCGACGGTGAAGACCAACAAGCGCGAGATCGCCGCCGACGACTTCTTCACCGGCATGTTCGAGACCGCGCTCGGCGATGACGAGATCATCACCGCGGTCAGCTTCCCGATCCCGGAGAAGGCTGGCTACGCCAAGTTCCCGAACCCGGCCTCGCGCTATGCCATGGTCGGCGTGTTCGCCGCCAAGACCGGCGGCGGCGCGCGCGTCGCGGTGACCGGTGCCGGCCCGTGCGTGTTCCGCCAGTCGGACATGGAAGCGGCGCTGGGGAGCAACTTCTCGGCCGATGCCATTTCGGGCGTGAAGCAGTCGGACAGCGGCCTCAACAGCGACATCCACGGCAGCGCGGAGTATCGCGCGCACCTCGTGGGCGTCATGGCTGGCCGTGCCGTCGCCGCGGCCGGCTAACGTCGTGGCCGGTTGACCCCGGCCGCGAACGGCCGATATGCAAGACACGAACGGGGAGGCATGCCTCCCCGTTCGCATTTGCGCGTACACTGTTGTGACCCCTGACGAGCGACCCGGACCCGCATGACCCGAGCCCTGCCGCAATCGATCGACGAGACCATGGAGCTGCTGCTGGCCGGCCGCTACCTGCCGGAACGCTCCCTGGCCACCACCCTGTTCCTGGCGCTGAAGCTGCGGCGGCCGCTGTTCCTCGAAGGCGAGGCCGGCACCGGCAAGACCGAGATCGCCAAGGTGCTGTCGGAGACGCTCGGGCGCGATCTGGTACGGCTGCAGTGCTACGAGGGGCTGGACGTGGCGTCGGCCGTCTACGAGTGGAACTACGCGCGCCAGATGATCGAGATCCGGGTCTCGGAAGCGTCCGGCACGGCGGAGGCGGACAGCCTCGGCAAGGACGTGTTCCGCGAGGACTTCCTGATCAAACGGC
>CAZVLI010001002.1:0-1720 GCA_964627965.1 uncultured Rhodospirillales bacterium | reverse complement strand
GGCACAGCTGGTGGGCGTCGCTGGTCTTCGAGGTCGCGGAGTAGCCGCTACTCGCCGGTGTAGAATTCCGGATAGCTGCGCTGCACCACCGGGCCGTCGGCGCGCCACGCGAAGCAGGTGTCGATCACCGACGGGCGCCCGTTCGGCCGTGTCGGCTCCTTCGCCGTCGGATCGCCCCACATGGTCTGCATCGCCGCCGTCGCCATCTGGCCCAGCATCTCGGTCAGGTGCGTGCAGCCGCCGGCGCCGCCGACCCGTTCCTTCGTCCGCCGGTTCCAGCCCGGCCCGATGCGCAAACCTTCCAGCGCCGCGAAGCCCGCATTGGTCGCCGGACAGACCTCGTACGGCCCGACCTCGGTGAACGCTTCGGCCTTGCGCACCACGAAGTCGCCGTCGATCGTCAGCCGCACCCACATCGAGTGGATCGGCTCGTCGGCGCCGCGATCCTCGTGCGCGAACGGCTTCACGTCGGTCAGGTGGCCCTCGATATCCCACAGGCCGTCGTCGCGCTTATAGCCTTTGATTTCCAGGCGGCGGGTATGGAACTCTGTACGCGCGACCGGTTCGGACAGGGCCAAGGCGTTTCCTCCGGGGACTTCTGACAGATCGTCGGGAAAGGCGATTTCGCGGGTGCAACATAAGCACGCCCCCGCGGCCCGTCCAGCCGTCAGCCGAGGGAGGAAAGCGCGCATGGATTATCGAAAACTGGGGGTGACGGGGGTGAAGGTCTCGCCGCTGTGCCTGGGCACGATGATGTTCGGCGCGCAGACCGACGAGGCGACCTCGAAGCGCATCATCGACCACGCGTTCGACAACGGCATCAACTTCATCGACACCGCCGACGCCTATGCCGGCGGCAAGTCGGAGGAGGTGGTCGGCCGCGCCATCGCCGCCAACCGCGACGACTGGGTCCTGGCGACCAAGCTGGCCAACCCGAGGGGCGACGGCCCGAACCGGCGCGGCCTGTCGCGCAAGTGGGTGATGCAGGCCTGCGACGAGAGCCTCAAGCGCCTCGGCACCGACTACATCGACCTCTACTACCTCCACAAGGAGGACCACTCGACGCCACTGGCCGAGACCGTGCGCGCGATGGCCGACCTGGTGCGCGCCGGCAAGATCCGCACCTTCGGCGTGTCCAACTACCGCTCCTGGCGCGTCGCCGAGATCTGTCGCCTCTGCGACGACTTCGGCATCGATCGCCCGGCCGCTTCGCAGCCCTACTACAACGCCATGAACCGGATGCCGGAGACCGAGCACCTGCCGGCGTGTGCCTACTACGGCCTCGGCGTGGTGCCATATAGCCCGCTGGCGCGCGGCGTGCTGACCGGCAAGTACGCGCCGGGCTCGAACCCCGACCAGGGCACCCGCGCGGCGCGCCAGGACAAGCGCATGATGGAAACCGAGTGGCGCGAGGAGTCGCTCCAGATCGCGGCTGAGGTGAAGGCACATGCCGAGGCACGCGGCATCACCGCCGGCCAGTGGGCGGTCGCCTGGGTGCTGAACAACGCCACCATCACCTCGGCCATCGCCGGCCCGCGTACCGAGGAGCAGTGGCGCGACTACCTGTGCGCGCTCGACTACACCTTCACCGCCGAGGACGAGGCGCTGATCGACCGTCATGTCAGTCCCGGCCATCCGTCCACGCCGGGCTACAATGACCCGCAATATGCCATCGAGGGTCGACCGACCCGCCACGTGAGTTGAGGAACGCCATGTCCCC
>CAZVLI010001001.1:0-1723 GCA_964627965.1 uncultured Rhodospirillales bacterium | reverse complement strand
CGACGACCTTCACATCTTTCAGCTTGGCGAGGTGCAGCGCCATGCCGCCCCAGCCGCAGCCGATGTCGAGCACGCGCTGGCCATCCTTCAGGTCGAGCTTGGCGGCGATGTGGTGGCGCTTGTTGGTCTGCGCGGTCTCCAGGTCGTCGTCGGGGTTCAGGAAGTAGGCGCAGGAATACTGCCGGTCGGAATCGAGAAAGAGTTCGTAGAGCCGGTCGGACAGGTCGTAGTGGTGCGCGACGTGCTCTTTCGACTTGTGCAACGGGTTGTATTGCTGCGTGGCGCGGAGCGCGCGCCAGACCTTGCGTAGCGCCGCTTGCATCGGGTGGCTGCCGAGCCCGGTGCGGTTGGCGGCGAAGAGCTTGAGGAAGTCCTCGACCGTGCCTTCCTCGAACACCAGCGTGCCGTCCATGTAGGCTTCGCCGGCGATCAGCTCGGGGTTGAGGAACAGCTTGCGCGGCAATGCCGGGTCGGTCAGCCGGATCGTCAGTTCCGGGCCGGGCGCGACGCCGCCGAAGACGTGCGTCTGGCCGCCCGGATCGATCACGCTCATCCGACCGTTGCGCACGAACCGGCGCAGCATGTGGCTCAGTGGAAACATCGTCGCCCTCCCCGTTCCGTGCCAGAATAGCCGCAACAAGCGACCACGGGAGACGACGATGGCCGGCAAGCGGCGGAAATTCTTCGGCTGGGGCTACGAGGGCGAGGGCCTGAGCGCCGACGAGGCGGACCAGCTCATCAAGTCGACGGCCGACCGTTACGGCGTGACGCTGGAACGGAAGGCGCCGCCGACCGAGGCCGAGATCGAACTGCCGGAGAGCAAGGTCGGGCTTTCGGCGGCGTTGCAGGAGTTCTGCACCACCGCCAAGGAAGACCGGCTGCGGCACACCTACGGCCAGTCCTTCCCCGACTTCATCAAGATGCTGGACCGCGACTTCACCCACGCGCCGGACGCGGTCGCCTACGTCACCTCCGAGGAGCAGGTCGCTCAGGTGCTCGAATGGGCCAGCGCCAAGAAAGTCGCGGTGATTCCCTATGGCGGCGCCAGCTCGGTCGTCGGCGGCGTCGAGCCGGTCGTCGGGCCGGGCTACAACGGCACGCTCAGCCTCGATCTCACCGGGCTCGACAAGATCGTCGAGGTCGACAAGGCCAGCCGCGCCGCGCGCATCCAGGGCGGCATCCGAGTGCCGGAGATGGAGGCCGGGCTGAAGCCGCACGGGCTGACCATGCGGCACTTCCCGCAGAGCTTCGAGATGGCGACGCTGGGCGGCATGATCGCGACGCGGTCCGGCGGGCACTTCGCCACGCTCTACACCCATATCGACGACTTCGTCGAAAGCACCCGCACGGTGACGCCGCGCGGCGTGATGGAGAGCCGGCGGCTGCCCGGCTCCGGCGCCGGACCGAGCCCGGACCGGCTGATGCTCGGCGGCGAAGGCGCGCTCGGCGTGATCACCGAGGCGTGGATGCGGCTGCAGGACCGTCCGACCTACCGCGGCGGCACCACGGCGCTGTTCAAGGACGTCTATGCCGGCGCGGAGGCGGTACGCGCGATCAGCCAGGCCGGCCTGTTCCCGGCCAACGTGCGCCTGCTGGATGCGGCCGAGACCCAGACGAACGGTTTCGGCGACGGCAAGAATGCCGTGCTGGTGCTGGCCTTCGAGAGCGCCGACCACCCGGTCGATGCCTGGATGGCGCGCGCGCTGGAGATCTGCCGCGAACT
>CAZVLI010001000.1:0-1723 GCA_964627965.1 uncultured Rhodospirillales bacterium | reverse complement strand
GAAACCTCGGAAGAACTGCGCCAGCTGCTCGTGGATCATGGAGTGGTAGGTGATGTCGTGGACGAACTTGTCCTTCTCGTCCCGCGTCGGCAGCTCGCCGTAGAGCAGCAGGTAGCAGACCTCCATGAAATCGGAGTGCTCGGCCAGCTCGTCGATCGAGTAGCCGCGGTGCAGCAGCATGCCCTCGTCGCCGTCGATGTAGGTGATCTTCGACTCGCAGCTCGCCGTCGCGGTGAAGCCGGGGTCGTAGGTGAAGTGGCCGCTGTTGGCGTAGAGGCTCCGGATGTCGATGACGCTCGGCCCGATGGTGCCGGACATCATCGGCATCGTGATCTCTTTGCCGCCGTCGTTGAGGGTTGCGGTCTGGTTGGTACCGGCCTTGTCGTTCATGCGAAAACCTCGCTTGCGTCCTGATTGTTGGCGGCCGGGTCCGGCCTGATTTGAACTGATTATACCATTGCCGGGCGAGACGAGTACTGAGAAGCTGAAGCCCGGAAAACTGGGGTTATGGCAGAATCCGACGATCCGCATGCCAGGCTCGACGCGCTCTATCCCACGGCGGTCGAGCCGAACTTGGCGCAACTGGAGCAGGAGCGCGGCGACACGCTCAAGTTCTCCGGTCTGATCGCCGGCGCCTTCGTCGTGATCCAGGTGCTGTTTGCGCTGGCCGGCTGGGAAATGCTCCTGTTCACGGTGCCGGTCTTCGCCATCATCGCGGCGCAGATGTTCGCCATGATGCTGCGGCGCTACGGCGACGAGGTCCGCAAGGTCGCGCTGCCGGCGGTGATCGAGGCGATCGGCGACATCGACCATACCAAGGGGCAGGCCGCTGGCGATCTCGGCCGCTTCGTCGACGCCCAGGTGCTGCGCAGCCATGGCAACCATCCCGAGGTCTCCGACGTGTTCAGCGGGATCTGGCGCGACGTGCGGTTCGAGATGGCCGAGGTGGTGCTGCGCGACGTGAAGACCTTCGGCACCTCGACCCAGAAGCCGACGAAGCAGCGGCACTACTTTCGCGGCCTGTTGTTCACCATTGCCACGCCGACGCCGATCTCGGCCCGCATCCTCCTGCGCGGCAAGCAACGACTGGTACGCGCAGCACCCTGGCGGGCCAGGGTCGGTGACGGATTGCAGCGGGTCCAGTTGCCGCACGCGGGCTTCAACCGCCACCTGGAACTGTGGAGCGACGACCCGGACATGGCGCTGTCGGTGGTGACGCCGGCGTTCGCCGACACCATGGCGAGCCTGGCGGACAGCGCCGGCTGGTATCGCCTCGATGCCGCGTTCGACGAAGACCTGTTCCTGTTGGCGCTGCCGCGTCTGAGCCGCCGGTTCGCCATCGGCCGGCCGTGGCAGCCGCTTAGCCAGCTTCGGCGGGAGACCCGCGAACTGCTGGACGAGGTACGGGTCGTGCACCGCCTGATCGACGTGCTGCTGGGGGATGCGGGTGGCCGATCCTGACGACGCTCACGGGCGGCTTGACGCCATGTACGAGTCGGCCCTGGCGCCAGTCGAGGCGACGCTGGAGGGCGTGCGCCGCAAGTGGCTGACATGGTGGGCGGTCGCCGCGGCGGTGATCGTCGCGCTCCTCGTCCTGATGGCCGCGGCCGAACCATACTCGCTGTTGCATTACGGACTGCCAGTCGCGGTCCTGGCGGTGGTCATCCACTTCGCCCTGTCGCGGCAGTACCGCAACGCCGTTCGCGCGCAACTGATGCCGGTT
>CAZVLI010000999.1:0-1724 GCA_964627965.1 uncultured Rhodospirillales bacterium | reverse complement strand
GAGCAGGGGGGTAGAGGAGACGCTTGGCGGTCTGGGAGTCGGGCGGGGGCCCGCCCCAGATGCCGATGATCAGGAACATCGGGATCAGACCGGCCTCGAAGAACAGGTAGAAGAGGACGAAGTCGAGGGCGACGAACACCCCGATCATCATCGTCTCCAACACCAGGAAGGCGATCATGTACTCGCGCACGCGATCGTTGATCACCACCCAGCTCGCCAGCACGCAGATCGGCAGCAGGAAGGCGGTCAGCACCACGAACAGCAACGAAATGCCGTCGACGCCGAGCCGGTAGGCGATGCCCTCGGCGAGCCACGGCGTCTCCGCCGTCTCGACGAGCTGGAAGCCCGGGTTCTCCGGATCGAACGCGCCCCAGACCACCAGCGACAGCGCGAAGGTGATCAGGGTGGTGAGCAGCGCCACGCCACGTGCGTTGCGTGCCGCCACCGCCGCCTCACCATTGGCGAACAGGAAAATGAAGGCAGCACCCACCAGCGGCAGGAAGGTGACGAGTGAGAGCAGAGGCCAGTCGCTCAACGGTCTAGCCTCCGAAACCGCGGGTGAAGAACCAAGTGACCAGCGCGGCGACGCCGATCAGCATGGCAAAGGCATAGTGGTAGATGAACCCGGTCTGCAGCGTCGTCGCGCGCTTCGCGAGATCGAGCACGGTCGACGCGATGCCGTCAGGGCCGAAGCCGTCGATCACCCGGCCGTCGCCCTGGCGCCACAGGAAGCGGCCGAGCCACTTCGCTGGGCGGACGAAGATCAGGTCGAACAGCTCATCCCAGTACCACTTGTTCAGGATGAACAGGTACGCCTCGCGGTGCGTCTTGGCGAGCGCCACCGGCTGCTTGGGATCGCGGATGTAGAACCACCAGGCGACCGCCAGGCCAAGCACGAAGGCGATGACCGGCGATACCTTCACCCACAGCGGCACGTGGTGCGCGGCCACCAGCGGCGACGGGTCCACCAGCACCAGGATCGAGTCGCCCCAGAACTCGCCGGCGCCATCGCCGATGAAGCTGCCGGAGAACAGCAGGCCTGCGAACAGCGCGCCGGCGGCCAGGATGAACAGCGGGCCGACCATGATCCACGGGCTCTCGTGCACATGGCTCATCGTGTGGCTGTCGGCACGCGGCTCGCCGTGGAAGGTCATGAACAGCAGCCGGAAGGAGTAGAAGGACGTCATCACGGCGGCGGCGATACCCAGCGAGAAGGCGAACATGCCGACCTGTGTGTGCGCGCCGAAGGCCGCCTCCAGCACCATGTCCTTGGAGAAGAACCCGGCCGTCAGCGGGAAACCGACCAGCGCCAGCGAGCCTATCCACATCAGCGCGTAGGTGATCGGCACCATCTTGCGGATGCCGCCCATCTTGCGCATGTCCTGCTCGTCCGACATGGCGTGGATCACGCAGCCGGCGCCGAGGAACAGCAGCGCCTTGAAGAAGGCATGGGTGAACAGGTGAAAGATCGCCGCCTGGTAGGCCGACACGCCGCAGGCGAAGAACATGTAGCCGAGCTGCGAGCAGGTCGAATAGGCGATCACCCGCTTGATGTCGGTCTGCACCAGGCCGACCGTGGCGGCGAAGAAGGCGGTGAAGGCGCCGACGCAGGCGACGACCAGCAGCGCGATCGGCGCATACTCGAACATCGGCGAGCAGCGCGCGACCATGAAGACGCCGGCGGTCACCATCGTCGCGGCATGGATCAGCGCGGAGACCGGGGT
>CAZVLI010000998.1:0-1734 GCA_964627965.1 uncultured Rhodospirillales bacterium | reverse complement strand
GGCGGGCGGATGTCCCCGGCCGCCAGCCATTCCGTCAGTTCCTCGGTCGCCGCCTTGCCGGCGGGGCGGTCGTGTTCGCGCCAGTCGCCCATGAACACGCCGATGACGTCGTAGTTCTTCAGCAGCGGCAGGTTCATGGGCAGCTTCGGGATGTCGCCGGAGGTGAAGCCGATCGGCAGCAGCCGGCCGCCGCGCTCCATCAGCCGCGCCATGGTCAGGAAGATGTCGCCGCCGACATTGTCGAAGCACACGTCGACGCCGCGCCCACCGGCGACGTCCTTGATCCGTGCGCGCAGGTCTTCCTCGCGGTAGTTGACCACGTCCGCGGCGCCGTACTCGCGCACCAGGTCCGCCTTGTCGTCGCTGCCGACGCCGGCGATCACCCGGGCGCCGAGATGGCGCGCGGTGTCGACGGTGGCCAGACCCACGCCGCCGGCCGCACCGGTGACGAACACCGTCTCGCCGGGTTGCACGTTGGCCCGCTCGACCAGGCCGTAGTAGGCCGTCAGGTAGTTGTGGATCAGGGTTGCCGCCGGCGCCTCGTCGACGCCGTCCGGCAGCCTGACGCAGAAGTCGGCGTCGATCGCCATGAACTCGCCGAAGCCGCCGTACCAGCCCATGCAGGCGACCCGGTCGCCGACCGCAAGGTCCGTCACCTCGGCACCGACCTCGACCACTGTGCCGGCCGCTTCGGTGCCGGGGACATAAGGTGTCTCCGGTCGCATCTGGTAGCCGCCGGAGACCATCAGCACGTCCATGAAACTGACCGAGGCGTAGCTGACCTGGACCAGCACCTGTTTCGGTCCCGGCGTCGGCGTCTCGATCTCCCCGACCGTCAGGTCTTCCGGTCCGGTGAAATCGTGACAGAGAACCGCGCGCATACCGTCTTCCCCCTTGGTGTTGTGCATCCGTCGTGCGTCGTCGGACGCAGAAAGCTTTCCGTCACCGGCGCGGCGAACGCGCACCGGCTCATCGGCGCTCTCTCCCATTTGTCTTATGCCGCCAGGATAGGTCACTGGCGCGGCCCCGGCCAGGGCGGGCGCCCATCTTTGCCACGGCGTGTCGTGATCGGCCTCACACGGGAACGCCCTAGGCCGTCCCACGTTAACCATAACGGCAGCAAGGGAGACCGACATGACCGACAAAGCCAAGACCACCGCCCGCGAGCTCGACGAGAAGGAACTGGACCAGGCCAACGGCGGCTACACCGTCACCTTCACCGACCTGATCGTCAGCTCCTACCAGACCGGCGGCTCGCACGGCGACGACGTCGCGCCAGGCGGCGCCAAGTTCGCCCTGGGCGACGGCAGCGTCCGCAAGGGTTGAGCCCCTCGTGAGCGGCGGCCGGGAAACCGGCCGCCGCTTCGCCCTTTGAAACGGAGGCCGCAATGGCACGACAAGAAGCGCGCGAACTCGGCGAGCACGAACTGGAAGCCGTCGTCGGCGGCAGTCCGATCCCGTCGGAGAACAGCACGATTTACTACGTGATCGACGCGTCCGGCTCGATGAGCAAGGCGGTCGATACGGCCAAGCGCAAGGTCGCGGCCCTGGGCGGCTTTCCGGACCCCTTCGTCAACGTGACCTGACCGCTTCGCGGCGGCGCCGCGATGATGTAAAAGCCGTTCACATGGGCTTGTGCACATGAGTGGACGGCGAGGCCGGCGCGGCTATCACCACGGCAATCTGCGCGAGGCGCTGATCGACGCGGCGCTGGAGTTGATCGCGGAGAAGGGC
>CAZVLI010000997.1:1016-1740 GCA_964627965.1 uncultured Rhodospirillales bacterium | reverse complement strand
CACCTTCTCCGACAGGTCCTTCCACGGCACCGTGGTCGAGAACGTGTAGTGCGCCGCCAGGCTGTCGAGCGTCTGCATGTAGTACGGCGAGGTCGACTTTGCCCACGGCCCGATGGCGCCCTTGCGCAGCGTCAGGTTCTCGTCCGGCACCACCAGGGCGGGATCGAAGAACATCTGCGAGCCCAGCCCGTCGCAGGACGGGCAGGCGCCGTACGGATTGTTGAACGAGAATAGCCGCGGCTCGACCTCCTCGATGGTGAAGCCGCTGACCGGGCAGGCGAAGCGGGCCGAGAACAGCGTGCGCTCGCCCGTATCGGCGTTCTCCGCCACGGCGATATCGCCGGCCAGTTCCAATGCCTGTTCGAGACTGTCGGCGAGGCGGCCTTGCAGGTCCGGGCGCACCACGACGCGGTCGACGACCACGTCGATCTCGTGCTTCAGCTTCTTGTTCAGCGCCGGCGCCTGCTCGATGTCGTGCAGCTCGCCGTCGATCTTCACCCGCTGGTAGCCGCGTTTCATCAGCTCGGCCAGTTCCTTGCGGTACTCGCCCTTGCGGCCGCGCACCACCGGCGCCATCACGTAGAGCCGCGTGCCCTCGTCCATGGCCATGATCCGGTCGACCATCTGGCTGACCGTCTGGCGCTCGATCGGCAGGCCGGTGGCGGGCGAGTAGGGGATGCCGACGCGCGCCCACAGCAGGCGCATGTAATCGTAGATCTCGGTC
>CAZVLI010000997.1:739-1006 GCA_964627965.1 uncultured Rhodospirillales bacterium | reverse complement strand
TGGCAACCGTCGAGCGCGGGTTGCGCGAGGTCGTCTTCTGCTCGATGGAGATCGCCGGCGACAGCCCCTCGATGTGATCCACGTCGGGCTTCTGCATCAGCTCCAGGAACTGGCGCGCGTAGGCCGACAGGCTCTCCACGTAGCGCCGCTGGCCTTCCGCGTAGATCGTGTCGAAGGCCAGCGACGACTTGCCGGACCCGGACAGGCCGGTGATCACCACCAGCTGGTCGCGCGGCAGGTCGACGTTGACATCCTTGAGATTGTGCT
>CAZVLI010000997.1:0-729 GCA_964627965.1 uncultured Rhodospirillales bacterium | reverse complement strand
AGAGGCGACCATCGACCTCACCAAATACGTCACCGCGCTGCGGCGTCGTTGGGCTCTGCTGGTGCTCTTCGGTTTGGGGGCCGGAAAGTCTCAATATAGGTGCGCCCGAGCGGCCCGGAAAGCGACCCGGCGTCGCGACCGCGAATCCCGCCGCTGGCGCCGCCGAGGCCGCGTCGGGCATAGTAGCCGTTCGCGCGAATCGACACAGAACACAGCGGAGCAGGGCGATGGCTGGCAGCGTGAATAAGGTGATCCTGGTCGGCAATCTGGGCCGCGACCCGGAAGTCAGGCACACCCAGAACGGCGATCCGATCGTCAACCTGAACCTGGCGACCAGTGAATCCTGGCGCGACCGCAACAGCGGCGAACGCCGCGAGCGGACCGAGTGGCACCGCGTCGTCATCTTCAACGAAAATCTCGGGAAAGTCGCGCAACAGTATCTACGCAAAGGCTCAAAGGTCTATATCGAGGGTCAGCTACAGACTCGGAAATGGACCGATCAGCAGGGCGTGGAGAAGTACACCACCGAGGCCGTTCTGCAGCGGTTCCGGGGCGAATTGCAGATGCTCGACAGTCGCGGCGAAGGCGGCGGCGGTGGCGGCTTCGGCGGTGGCGGCGGTTTCGACGATGACCGCGGCGGCGGCGGTGGCGGCGGATTCGACCGCGGCGGCAGCGGTGGCGGGGGTGGCCGCGGCGGCGCGGACGACCTTGATGACGAGATCCCGTTCT
>CAZVLI010000996.1:0-1741 GCA_964627965.1 uncultured Rhodospirillales bacterium | reverse complement strand
AAGGCCGGCGGCGACGATTAAGCCGCCGGTCAACCGGTAGCTGCGCTGGCATGGCTCGGGTCGTCCTGCCCACCAGCGTGGCCAGACAATTTGCCGCCGCGACCGAGTTCGAGGTCGCGGCGGCAAACGTTCGTGCCATGCTCGACGCGCTCGACAAGTTGCATCCCGGCCTGCGGCTGGAGATCGAGAACACCATGGCGCTCGCCATCGACGGCGAGATCTACCAGGACTACATGTTGGAGCCGCTGAAGCCCGACAGCGAGGTCTTCGTCGTGCCGAAGATCGGCGGCGGCTGAACCGGCGCGGGCGTCTTTCTTGCCGCCCTCCGGCGGTCTGCATCACCATCCGGACAATTACGATTTCGTGACATAATCGTGGTACGTTGCGCCCCGCAGTTGGGGGACAACTTGCCACCATCGAACTACACGATCAGGCCAGGGACCGTGTTCCGCTGGCTCGCCACGGCCGTCGCCATGCTGGTGGCGATCGGTGTCGTGGGGATTTTCCTGCCCTGGTTCGGCCATGATCGCGTCTTCGGGCTGCTGGTGAAGATCCGGCTGAACGGGGAGCAGAACCTCCCGACCTACTTCTCCGCGATGCAGTTGGCCCTGGCGTCGTCGATTCTGTTCCTGATCGCGCTGCGGCGCCGTGCCGAACGGGCGCGCGATGCCCGGCCTTGGCTCGTGCTCGCCATCGGCTTCGCCCTCATGTCGATGGACGAGATCGTCAGCCTGCACGAGATGCTGGTCAACGTGAGCCGGCGGGCGTTCGGCATCGAAGGCGTGAGCCTGTTTCACTTCGCGTGGGTGATTCCGGCGTTGTTCCTGGTCGCGGTGCTCGGGCTCTACTTCATCGGCTTCCTGCGCCGCCTGCCGGCGCGCACACGTCGGCTGTTCATTCTGTCCGGCGCGATGTTCGTCGGCGGCGCTGTCGGGCTGGAAATGCTCGGTGGCCTGTACCATTCGACGCATCCGGCCCTGCCCAAGCTTGGCACGGATTCCCGCTTCGCCTACGATATCTTCACGGTGGTGGAAGAGGGGCTAGAACTGCTCGGCGTGACCGTTTTCGTCTTCGCGCTGCTGGACTACTGCGCACGATACCTGGGAGAGGTGCGGTTCCAGTTTGGCCAGTCGCCGGCGAAGGAAGACGCTGCACCGGCCGAGTAGCCGTCCGCGCCCTGCGGGCGGTGCCGATCTTTCGCGCCACATGATGCATGCATTAGGCTGAGCCAGCTTCGGCGGCCATCTAGCTTTGAGAGGACGACAGATGAACGAGATCGTCAAACCGCGACGCCTAGTCGGCACCAGCCCGGTACGCCCGGACGGCGTGCCGAAAGTGACCGGCCAGGCGAAGTACGGTGCCGATTTCAAGCTGCCCGGGACCCTGACCGGCAAGGTGCTGCGCAGCCCGCATGCTCACGCCCGCATCCGCAAGATCGACGCGTCGAAGGCGCTGAAGCTGCGCGGTGTCCACGCGGTGATCACCGGCGACGACTTCCCGGAGATGAAGTTCGCCTATCTCGGCCCGGAGCGGGTGCAGCAGAACTTCTGGCACATGACGCGCAACGTCATGGCGAAGGAGAAGGCGCTCTACGAAGGCCATGCCGTGGCCGCCGTCGCCGCCGCCAGCCCATCGATCGCGGCGGAAGCCTGCAGGCTGATCGAGGTCGACTACGAGGTGCTGCCGCACGTCATCGACGTCGACGAGGCGATGGCCGACGACGCGCCGGTGCTGATCGACG